>NZ_VIKX01000213.1 GCF_009711935.1 Dolichospermum sp. UHCC 0259
CTCCTATCCCTGTTACTTCCTAATTCCTTTTTAGTGGGGGAGTGTGAACAGTTACACTCGTTTTCCTGCTATGTTTGAATACTTTATCCCTGAAATTTTTATCCCTATAGATAACCCATTCCCCATGTATACTGCACTAACGACTAGGGGAAGTACAGATACAAATCAGGAAAGACCTATTTTTGATGGTAGATTTTATATTCCTAATTTTGAAAACTTATATAGAGATAGTCAAAAAGATTGGTTTAAAAAAGATTTAAAATGGTCAATTGAAAACCTCAGATATATTCGCTTATTCCTTAAACATCTTACTTTATACCTCACCGCACACGCAGTTAAAAATCAAATTAAAGAAATTCAATGGTGTATTTCCTACCCTCCTAACTTTTCCCGTCGAGATAAATATGAATATGCTCAAATGTGGCAAAATATAACCGATGAGTTACAAAATCAAACAGGTATTAAACATCTTTCTCCAAATATCAATGATAACCAATATCTGCGATCAGAAAATTTAGCTTTGGCTCAATATTTCGCTGAATTTGAACAATATGACTTAGTAAATACGACTTGTATTGATATTGGTAATACAGTCTCTAATATATCTATTTGGCAAAATAACCAGCTTATTCATCAATGCTCACTTAATTTTGGTAAAAGAGATTTATTCTCTCAATTCATCACAACCAATCCTACTATTTTAACAAAATTTGATCCAAATTTTAAGCAAAGCGACTGGAAAAATTTACCAGAAGATGTTTTTTATCAAAAATTAGATGTATGGTTGCGTTTAGAATCTGCTAATTGGTTAGAAACAAAACGAGATAGATTTGTAGAAGATAAAGATTTTCAAGGACTAATTCGCTTAATGGCAATTAGTGTTTCTGGATTGTACTTTTATATCGGTCAAATTCTCTCAGCTTTACATAAAGAAGGTAAATACACTTTTAATGAAATTACTCCCGTTTACATTGGTGGAATTGGTTCACGTCTCTTGCATTGGTTAGCAGAAGGGGGTGAATTTAGCCACAATTCTGAAATCAATAGTTTACTTAGTAGCATTATCAGTGAAGGTTCTGGGTTTCCTAATACAGAAGAACTCACACGCATTAGTAAAAATCCTCAAGAAGAAGTGGCTTGTGGGTTAGTTTTAAAAGATAAGAAATTAGATGGGTTAGGTATAAAAGAAAAAGATCCTATCATTGCTGGGGAAGATTGTATCATTGGTCAAGAACAGTTTGGCTGGCAAGAACGGTTACAATTGCAAGCAAAGAGTATCAATAGAGGTGACTATCAAATTCCCACACTCAATCAATTGAAACTATTTCTAGATGCTTTTCATGTTAGTTTAGACCAACTCGGAATTGATGGTATAAAACCTTTAGAACGCTATGAATTAAAGGAACATTTAGATGATCATGAACCAGATTATAACGAGAAGTTATGGCGAGCGACAGAAAGGGAATTGAAAAATTCATTAATTACCATTGAAGGTAAAGTTGAAAACATTCGTGAAGAAGCTCCTTTCATCATTGGATTAAAGGCATTGCTGAAAGTTTTAGGGAAAGAATGGGCAGGAAAATAATGTATTTTTCTGGTTAATAAAAATATCAATTAGCGATTAAATCGCCCTATTATCTTCCCAATTAAATTCACATTTCAAATATTTTGGAGGTTAACAATGGTACAGCTAAAATGTCCAGTCTGTGGTCAAGAACATATTGAAAGTAAAGTTGAATTTTGTTTAAACTGTTCTTATTTGCTTACTACTTATTCGCCAAATTTATTGGAATATCCTGAAATACAGCAAAGAGAGAATAAAAGATTACTTTTAGCGAGGGAAGCTTGGAATAAATATTCAAATTTACAAAAACAATTAGAAACAGCTAATGAAGAAGAGTCACTTTTAAAGCAACAATTACAAGCAGCTAGTGAAGATAATCAACCTTCATTAAATAATTCATCAGTAGAACAATATTTGTCAAAGATATCTAGCAATATTCAGTATTTACCAAATATGCTGACTATTTTACAGCAAATACATGAAAATTTAGTTTCTCAATCTTTAGGTAATGGCTTAGTTTCTGCATATAATATTAATCCTCATTCCTTATCAGAACAAGCAATAACCGTTTATGAAACTGAATATTCATTTAAACAACGTCTTCTTGGAAAAAAGATTCAACCTATTCTAGAATCTGATAGTCGGGGTAATTATTGGATTATTACAGAAGGTAATGATGAATATCTTGTCCCAAAAGCAAATATTAAAATTAATGAACATAACTATTTAGCAACTATTTCTACCTTTTTTAATTGTTTAGGATATAATTCCAATTCTTCTAATACTTTTACTCTTGTAAAACCAGCAAAGGTATATAAAATAGGAGAACAATGGGAATTAATAAAAATCGGTGAATTACAATTCTGATTTATTTTGGTTTTAAGATATGATTCTAGCTAAGGATTGACATAATAAATGACTAACTTTGATAATCTGTTCCGTAAAGTTGAAACGTTGTACAAACTGTTATTTCCTCTTGTAGATAGAGTAACTCGTATAGAAAATCACCTGATTGAGCAGGTTCAAGACGGTGCATCCATCGTTACTGGACATTTCCAAATTGAAAAAATTACACCTCTAAATATCTCTGAATCTGAATTAGTACAGGTTTATAATGATGTTCCCAAGGTTTTATTAAAAAATTCAATTATTGCAGAATTAACAACTAAAAGTTATCGAGAAAGTATATACAATGAATCAGTATTTTTAGAAGAAGATAAAAATGGTAAATATTGGATTATTGTATGTAATCAAGATTATATTTGGCTTGTACCTAATATTAATATTAAATCAAAAATTCATAAATTAAAAACAGTAGCAAAATTATTTGATTTTCGTGGTGATACTCCTTTAATAGATACCCATTTTATCTTAATCAAACCTGCAAAGGTATTAAGTTTACCTAATGGAAAGGAATGGAAACTAGAAGAAAAAGGGATTTTAGAATTTAGTGATCCTTTTTCCCAGATTAAATTTGAACTTCCTGATTTTTCAGAATTGAAAGAAGATACTCATTTAGAAATTCAAAAAATTAACCAAACATTAGATAATTTAAAATTGCAGTTTGAACAATCTCAACAAGAACACATAAATTTAGAATCTCAGATCATTAATATATCAGAAATTAGGGATACTCAAGCAAATAGTCATTTAGAAATATTGAAAATTAACAAACAAATAAATGGTTTGAAATTGCAATTAGAAGAACTTCAACAAGAAAAAACAAACTTAGAATTGCAAATTAAAAATACACCAAAAATTAATCAACAATTAGATGATTTAAGATTAGAGTTAAATCGTTCTCATGAACTCCGAAAGAGTTTAGAATCTTGTATAGTAGAAATGTCTAAAGAATTAGATGATTTAAAATTACAACTATCTAATTCTCAAGAAAAACAGAAAGAATTAGAATCCCGTCTAGAGAAAATACCAGTTCTCAGAGATTATGCTTATCAACAAGACTTGCAAATAGACCTCCTCAAAGTGCGGATAGAATCTTTGGAAAACCGTAAAATTTAACAACAGTTAAATCCTGATATTATTTCACAATTAACACTGTTTTGCACTTTCTGGATTCACAAAATCATGTAAATCAGCATCCCAAATACTAATATAAATAAAATCACAGTTTTGTCGAATTATTTGACCTTTTACACCACCTTTACTAAAAGTAAAATTATCTATTTGTCGTTGTTGAACTTGTTCCAGTCCTTGTTTAATTTCTGCTGTAGCTTCTCCATTTAATAAACCATTGAGAGTTGTTTGCATAACTTCAGGTTCTACAGATGATGCAAAAGCTGCCTCTGTTTGTTTTAGCGTTCCAGTTTTCTTATCAAATAAGTAGCCTAAATCAATTTTATCAGGAACAATTTTATAAGTAACAGCGCGAGTATTACCCCATAATCCTCTTAAATCTTTCTTTTTACCTAGCGTTTTTTCTACAACACTTCTTGATGTACCTGTAGGAAATGCTGGTACAGTTTCTCTAATAATATTAGTAACTACTTGATCACGTTTTTCCTTTCTTTTTTTCTTTAATGTTTCTTTGATAGTTAAAGCCGGTTCTGGTGTGGGAACTACAGATGTTTGTTCCTCTTCATTTTTGATTTCTGGTTGTGGAGTTAATTCTATTGAAGGAGTAGGAGTATTGTCAGGAATTGACTCTGTGGGTTCAGGTAATATTGAAGGAGTCGGAGATAAAGTTACTTCAGAAATAGGGGTATTTGTATTTGTAATTGTTAGGGTTGGAGTTGGGGTTGGTGTTTCTGTGACGCTGGAATTAGTAGCAATAGAATTTGCAGTTTGTGGTCGGTTTATGCTAGAAATAGTTATTGCACCCATTAAACTCCCCACCATCACGCCACCAATAATAAACGCTGGTTTTTGCCAAATTTGAGGATTATTCCCAGTCTTAATCACGGGATTTTGAGAAGGTGAAGATATAGGTTGAATTGGTGCAGCAGGATTGATGCGAATTGTTGCTGCTGTGGGAGGAATATGATTAATCGGTGGAGAAGTAGCAATCCCAGAGTTTACAGCATAGAGCATTTTATTAGCAGTAGTAAAGCGATCGCCTGGACGTGGTTCAATCGCTTGAGTTAGTAACATTACTAATTGCTGAGAAATCCCTCCAGCAAATTGTTGCCAAATAACCTGTCCCGTGTGAGGATGAGTTTCTAACTCTTGAGGATATTTACCCGTAAGTAAATAAATTGCCGTTAAACCCAAACTATAAATATCAGTAGCATAAACCGGACGACCAATAGCTTGTTCACTAGGCATAAAACCAGGAGTCCCAATCACCAGAGACTGAGTAGGATGTCCCGCAGCATTGATAGTAGTCCGAATAGTTTCCTTAACCGCACCAAAATCAATTAAAACTGGTTTATTATCTATCTCCCGCAAAATAATATTATCTGGCTTAATATCTCGATGAATAATCCCCTTACTGTGGACATAATCCAACACAGACAGCAAACTTAAAAGAATATCTCTAACAGTATTTTCCCGTAATTGTCCTTGAGATTGAATCACATTAGTCAAAGTTTGACCATGAACCCATTCTTGCACCAGATAAAATAGACCATTTTCCGAGAAATAAGCATAAAGTTTAGGAATTTGGTCATTAGCTTCCCCCAAATACTCCAACGTCGCTGCTTCCCTCTCAAACCGTTGTTGAATTATTTGATAGATTTGGGGGTCATTGCTGATAGGTTTAAGTTGCTTAATCACACAACGACGACGAGAAGGCATATAAGTATCTTCCGCCAGAAAAGTTTCACCAAACCCTCCCGCACCCAAAACCTGAATCACCTGATAACGATTGTTTAGTAACGTCATAATTATGAAAAATTACCACTATATTTAATACCAACCTTATATAAAACAGCACAGAAAAATAATCATCCGTATTTATCTGTGTTCATCTGCGTTTATCTGCGTTCAATAATTCCGGAAATCTTAAGAACCAGGATAAACAGGATAAGAAAAAATCATTTAATCCTGAAAATCCTGATTCAGACAAAAACTATTTCACAGTCGCTAATTCCTTCTTAAAAAAAGCTTGTAAAACAGTTTCCGCAATTTGAGGACTACTCAAACCCAAAGCCGCAAAAGATTGATCCGGTGTAGCATGATCTACCAAAATATCAGGAACACCAATCCGCTTCACAGGCACAACAATATCAGCATCAAGTAAAGCCTCAGCCACAGCAGAACCAAAGCCACCCATTAAACAACCTTCCTCCAAAGTCACAACCCGGCCAATTTGTTTAGCCAAAGGTAAAATCAACTCAGTATCCAAAGGTTTAACAAAACGGGCATTAATCACAGTTGCCTCAATGCCATGTTCGCTGAGAATTTCCGCAGCTTGCATTGCCGGGTAAACCATCGTACCATAACCGACAATTAACACATCATCCCCTTGACGGAGAATTTCTCCCTTACCGATTTCCAACGATTCCCAACCTTCCTCCATTAAGGGGACACCGTGACCATTGCCACGAGGAAAACGCATCGCAATCGGTCCATCTGTGTAATTAATCCCAGTCACAACCATCCGTTGTAATTCCGCTTCATCCTTGGGGGCCATGACCACAATATTTGGAATACAACGCAGATAAGCAATATCATACATCCCTTGGTGAGTTGGACCATCAGCCCCAACAATCCCCGCCCGATCTAAACAGAAGAATACAGGTAGATTTTGAATGCAAACATCGTGAACAATTTGGTCAAAGGCACGTTGTAAGAAAGTGGAATAAATAGCCGCCACAGGACGCATACCTTCACAGGCTAAACCAGCAGCCAAGGTAACAGCGTGTTGTTCAGCAATACCCACATCAATATACTGATTTGGCAATTTAGCTTGTAGTTTATCTAAGCCTGTACCAGTAGCCATTGCGGCTGTGATACCGACAATTTTAGGATTTTGTTCCGCCAGTGTTACTAAAGTATGAGAAAAGACCTTAGCGTAAGCAGGAGGTTTAGGTTTACTAGAAGGAATCGCTTTCCCAGTAGATAAATTAAAGGGAGTTTGGGCGTGATAGCCAACTTGATCTTTTTCCGCTATTTCATAGCCTTTACCCTTAGTTGTGACTACATGAACCAAAACCGGTCCAGTAATTTGATGTGCTTGTTGGAATGTAGTAATTAATTCTTCTAAATTATGGCCATCAACCGGACCCATGTAAGTAAAGCCCAATTCTTCAAAAACTGCACCGACCTTGGGAACTGCTAACCGCTTCATTCCTTCCTTAATGCGCTCAAGTTCTGGAGAAATAGATTCACCAACAAAGGGAATGTGTTTTAGCTGTTCCTCAATCCCATCTGAGAGAAACTGCACCGGCGCACTCAGACGCATTTTATTCAGATAACGAGGAATTGCCCCTACGTTGGGAGAAATAGACATCTCATTGTCATTAAGAACCACCAGGAGATTAGTTTTAGGGAGGTGTCCAGCGTGGTTAATAGCTTCTAGCGCCATACCCCCAGTTAAAGCCCCATCACCAATCACAGCAACGGCTTTAAATTTTTCCCCTTTCAAGTCACGGGCTAAAGCCATCCCTAAAGCCGCAGAAATACTTGTAGAGGCGTGTCCTGCCCCAAAATGATCAAATTTGTTCTCACAGCGTTTGAGATAACCTGCAACGCCATCCTTTTGCCGGAGAGTATCGAAATTACTGTAGCGTCCGGTAATTAATTTGTGGGGATAAGCTTGATGTCCTACATCCCATATCACTTTATCCCGATCTAAATCTAGGGTTTGGTAAAGTCCCAGAGTTAATTCTACAACTCCCAAGCCAGGACCCAAATGCCCTCCAAAGGCTGCTACGGTTTGTAAGTGCTTCTCACGAATTTGACGGGCAATTTGTTGCAACTGCCGAATTGACAAACCATGCAACTGGTTAGGATGGGTAATTTCACTCAAGTGCATATTATCGGCTTTTCCTCTTTAGGTCTTCTTTTAGCATGATTTTATTTTCCCACTTCCGGTGGCTTCTAAAATCTGACTGTCGTTAATTGTTGTTGTTTCACTATAACTTTTGTAAGTTTTTAAGATTCATAGATAAATTTTTGCTTCATTTTTAGATGAGGGTAATATCAATGTTAAATCCTGGTTTTATCTGTACAATGGACAATTAACTTGCATAAATTGTAACTACCAAAATCCGCAAAACACCTTATCAACCGCTTTTTGGTGGTTTTTGGAACGTTATATGTAATCAGATCGTCACTAAATGCAGGATTGAATGGCAAAACATCAGGATATTCTTTCTTCTGGGAGAAGACATATAATAGGGTTTTCAGGCTTTTGGGTGGGATAATGGAAATGAATAGCCAAGCAAAAATAAAAATAAAATAACTTTAGTGTGTATATTCAGTTTCTACAGGTGATAATATCATCACCACCAAAAGGTTTGACAAAATCCTATTTCGAGAATTGATAGTTGATACCAAATAGCTACCATAAGTTTTTTGTAAAATAAATGGTTTGCTATATAACTAAACCTAGTTATTGGTTATAAATCTGACGATTCGTCTAAGTGCTGGCATTAATGAAATTATTGAGGTGAGGAGTGATCATGAAATTATTAGTACGTTGGGGATTGACATTGGGTTTAGCTGGTAGTGTGATGTTTGGAGGCGTATTGGGAATCAATAATCTCCCAGTCTTTGCCTTACCACAGGAGCAAGTGGTAAAAACTTTACAAGAAGTACCCGTTTTTACACTGACTAATCCCAAGGGGGAATTTGTAGTTATCTCTAGAAAAAATCAAGAAAAAACTATCTCTCAAGTAGGGTTTTTTCTGAGCAAGAAAGATGCTCAATCTTTCCTGGAACAGCGACTAAAAAAAGAAAATCCTCAGTTAGCAAGCACTATCCAAATCACACCTGTTTCTTTAGCGGAATACTATAAATTAGTCGTAGAAAATAATAAGAAGAAAGACTCTAATGTAGTTTTTACCTTAGTTCCCAAGAAAGAACAGGTAGATCAGGCAATAGCCATGCTGAATAGCAGCGGTAAAACAGACAAGAAATTTGATGGTATTCCTTTGTTTGTACCAAAATTTAAGCAAGAAAATAGCTATTTAACAATTCCCAAAGGACAAGCAGGAAAGGAGCGATTAATTCCTTTCTATTTTGATAAAGAACAAGCAGTGGCTCTTTTAGAAGAATTTAAAAAGGTTAAACCACAGGAAGCGGCTAATACAGAAATTCAAGTATTAGATTTATATAGAGTGATTGATACACTCAGTAGTAGTAATGATCCTAGCACTAATAAAATTTTCTTATTTCCTTCACGGGAATCAATAGAATTTATTCGTTCTATAGTTCCCACTCAACCGAAGAAATAGACAATTATTTTTACCTCCTGATATGTTAAAGCCAAATTATAAGGTTTCTGGATTAGAACTTTGGCAGTGGCGAAAGACCGCAATTCAAGCGGCTATAGCTGCGGATATATCCCCAATGGAGGTAGATTGGCTCTTATTAACAATAGCTGATTTAGACCGCTTGGCACTGCGTTTGGAGTCTTTCAAAACATGGCAGGAAATCCCCGTACAATTGTCTTTAACCGACTTAGAGCAATTGTGGCAAAGGCGATTAGATGACCGTTTACCGGTTCAGTATATTGCGGGGACGACGGCTTGGCGAAAGTTTCAACTCACTGTATCCAATGCGGTCTTAATTCCTAGACCAGAAACAGAGATATTAATTGATTTGGCTGTGACTGCTGCTAATGATGAGGTAAAAACAGGACATTGGGCGGATTTGGGGACGGGTAGTGGGGCAATATCAATCGGTTTAGCTGAAGTCTTGACAAATGCCACTATTCATGCTGTAGATATTAGTCCTGCTGCTTTAGCCGTAGCTGAAACCAATGCTGAAAATTTGGGTTTTGGGAAACGGATTCAATTTTATCAGGGTTCTTGGTGGCAACCTCTAGAATCTCTCAAGGGTCAGTTTAGCGGTATGGTATCAAATCCGCCCTATATTCCGAGTGATACGGTCTTAACTTTACAGCCAGAAGTGGTGAAACATGAACCCCATTTAGCTTTAGATGGTGGTAAGGATGGTTTAGACTATATTCGTCATTTAATTAATGTTTCCCCTGATTATTTGCGTCCTGGGGGGCTGTGGTTAATTGAAATGATGGCAGGACAGGCGGAAACGGTGCGGGAATTATTGGTAAGTAATGGTAATTATGGCAATATTTCTATTCATGCTGATTTAGCGGGAATTGAACGTTTTGCTGTGGCTTTTAAACAAGACTCTGACTACTGATTGGGCGCAGGCCCTGCGCCCCTACATCCTGCTGTATATTTTGGATTTTGGATTACTGGTATTAACCCAAAATCCAAGGTTGTTTAAGCTAGGGCTGGTACGGGAATTTCTAAGTGAGGATATAATGGGAAGCGATCGCACAATGCCGCCACTCTCATTAAACAATCTTTAGTTACTGTATCTGAATCGGGGGAAAGTAGGCGATCGCTAATAATATTCGCAACTTCCGTAAATTCTGCCACCCCTAAACCTCTAGTTGTCATCGCCGGAGAACCCAATCTTAAACCACTGGTAACAAAAGGTGATTCAGTATCAAACGGAACTGTATTCTTATTGGCTGTAATATTCACAGTGCTAACTAGTTGATCTCCTTTCTTCCCAGTCATGCCAATAGAACGTAAATCTACTAGCATCAAATGATTATCAGTGCCATCAGACACTAATTTAAAGCCTCTGTTTTGTAATTGAGTCGCCATTGCGCGAGCATTTTCAATCACCCGTCCAGAATAGTCTGTAAATTCAGGTTTGAGAGCTTCACCAAAAGCCACAGCCTTACCTGCAATAACGTGTTCTAGTGGTCCACCTTGAGTTCCTGGGAAAACTGATTTATCCAGCTTTTTACCCAATTCGGCATCACGGGTCAAAATCAAGCCACCTCTTGGTCCACGTAGGGTTTTATGAGTTGTGGTGGTAACGACATCACAATAGGGTAGAGGATTGGGATGATGACCAGTAGCGACTAAACCAGCAATGTGAGCAATATCTGCAAGTAAGTAAGCGCCAACTTCATCAGCAATACTGCGGAACTTTTCAAAGTCAATAATCCGAGGATAGGCTGAATAACCACAAATCAACAGTTTAGGACGTTCTTTAATCGCTAAATCACGGATTTGGTCATAGTCCAATTGTTCGGTTTCTTTGCTTACGCCATAATGACGGACTTGAAACCATTTACCAGAAACATTCACTGGTGAACCGTGAGTCAGATGTCCCCCATGAGATAAGTCCATACCCATAATTGTGTCTCCTGGTTGCAGCAGGGTCAGGAAGACAGCAAAATTAGCTTGGGCGCCGGAATGGGGTTGAACATTAGCATGAGCCGCACCAAATAGCTGTTTAGCTCGGTCAATGGCTATTTGTTCAATTTTGTCAACAAACTCACAACCACCATAATAGCGTTTACCGGGTAAGCCTTCGGCGTATTTATTGGTTAATACTGAACCTTGAGCAGCTAATACGGCAGCGGAGGTAAAGTTTTCACTGGCAATTAATTCTAAGTGGTCACGTTGACGCTGTAATTCTTGGTTAATTAGTTCGTTAATGGCAGGATCGGAGTTTTTTAGTAGGTCTGAGTTAGTTTTTGTCATTTTTGATGATGCTGATAAAGTTGATGAAAATTGAAATTGGGGTTAAACCTATTACCAAAGTTATAAATTAGGCAATTTGTTTATTATAAGAATTTAGACGGAAAACCATTGAGAACGGGGAAGGTCATTATCTAAGAATTTTTGACTTTAATCAACGTGGTAGTTGGAATTTAGGTATTATTTTGTACTCAATATTACAAAATTACCAGGAATACAAGATACAATAAAACTAGGTTTGATTAACAACTTTTTGTTATTAACTCAAGTTGCTAGTTATCTCGTTGAGGCTGGTAATGGGTAATTGGTAATAGGTAAAAAAAGCTCTGGTTTAATCCTGTTCATCCTTTAATCCTGGACATCCTGATTCTGACAATTTACCTAACTAGCGACTTACATTATTACCAAAATTTTTTAACATTGCTCTATTGAAAACCAGGAGGGGTTGAGATGTTAGTCATTTTCATGGACAATCAAATCCTTAGCTCTGAAAAGGTTTGTCAGTCTTGTTTACTAGCAAATGGTAGTGGACAACCTCGCTGGGGTGGAGGTAAACTGCGCTGTGGTCAAGCAATTAATAAGTTTACAGAACAACAGCCAGATCAATATGAGTGTGTGATGGGCTTTCGTGTCGCCAATATAAAATAGATTTGCCAGCAAGGTCAAGTATCTGCGTTATCCTAAGCTCAATAGCTATTGAAATTTAGCCACAGGAGAACACAAAATGTCTTGGCGCGAGTCTACAACTTTCCCTGATAGAATTTTCGCTTGTTTACCTTATTTGCTGCCTTTAATTGAGGTGTTTGCTTTCGGTCAGTTTTTGCTGAGAGATTTTCCCCTTTTAGGACTGATATTTTTACCTCTGTTCCCACTGTTAAGAATTTACTATGGTGTCCGCTTTGCCGGGATGATTATTTTCTTTGCTTTGTGGTTGTTGGTGGTTAGAAACGAGAAAATTCATCGTTTTATTCGTTTTAACACGATGCAAGCCATCATTTTAGATATTGTGATCTTTTTATGTAGCATCTTGACTGATATTGTCAAATTAGTTCCTGGTAGTGGATTTGCTATGCAAACACTGTATACAACTATTTTTATGGGAATAGTAGCAGCCGTTGTTTATTGCGTTGCTCAGTCTTTAATGGGGAAGTATGCGGAAATTCCCGCGATTTCCGATGCAGTGCATATGCAAGTACGCTAACGTCCCACAACTGTGTTTTCTAGGCGACCAATTCCTTCGATTTCCACACGGATGCGATCGCCTATTTGCAAAGCTCCTACCCCCATTGGTGTACCAGTTAATACTATGTCCCCAGGTAATAAGGTCATCACTTGACTGATATAAGACACCAAAAAATCTGGGGAAAATACCATTTGATCAATACAGGTAGATTGAACTGGGTAGGGATTATCATTCAAAAACGTCTGTAATTTAGCACCTGGGTTTAATTCTCGGACAATCCAAGGACCCAAAGGACAAAAAGTGTCAAAACCTTTGGCTCTAGTCCATTGAGGGTCTTTTTTCTGTAAATCCCTGGCTGTGACATCATTGGCAATGGTGTAACCCCAAATTTTACTTTGGGCTTGGGCTGGGGTACAATCACAGGTGCGATCGCCAATCACCAAAGCCAATTCTCCCTCATAGTCTACCCTTTGCGACTGATGAGGATACTTAATTTCTTTTGCAGACGCAATTACAGACGTAGGCGGTTTGAAAAAAATTAGCGGTTCAGCAGGTACAGGAGTCCCCATTTCTGCTGCATGATCAGCATAATTCTTGCCTACACCCACAATTTTGGAAGGCGCACAGGGGGCTAGAATCGTGTAAGAATTGGATGGCAGGATTAAATCCGTAGGTTGACCATCCAACCAAGGTGGAGCATCTAGCACCTCCACATTCTGAGTAAGCTGGAGCAACCCATAGTGAATTTTCCCTTCTTGACTTTGAACTCGCACATATCGCTGCGCCATAAGTTTGACAAATATCCTTAAATATGCTTCTTTTATGCAGAATGTGGTTAATGATTGCCATTGAAAACTTGTAAAATTATAAGATAAATATGGAAAACCTGATGAATTTAATTGACCAACTATAAACCAGTAGACAAATCTTGCTAAAAATTGTGTTAGTGTAGAATAGCTAAAAAATTGTCAAAATTCCTTGTTGCTTGAGATGTTGATCAATCAAAGTATCACTCACAGCAATCTTTGTGTGAATTAACACCTCTTCAGCCATTTTGTCCAAAAGGTAAATTTAAAAAACATGACCACAGTTTACGAAACCATGTACATCCTGCGTCCTGACTTGGGAGATGAACAGGTAGTACAACAAATTGCTAAATACGAAAACCTCATTCGTGAACACGGCGCTGAGAATATTGAAATTCAAAACCGTGGCAAACGTCGTCTAGCTTATGAAATTCAAAGACATCGTGATGGCGTTTATATTCAACTCAACTACACAGGTCCTGGAACAATAATCGCTATCATGGAACGGGCGATGCGATTGAGCGAAGAAGTAATTCGTTATATGACCGTCAAACAAGAAGTTCACAAAGAAAAACCAGAAGAAGAAGTTGTAGCAGCTTAATAACCGCGTTTTCCCAAGTGATTAGTTAGGATTTTAGCAGTATGGCTTGTGTCATGCTGCGACATCAAGAAGTCGGGAGTCAGGAGTCAGGAGTCAGGAGTCAGGAGTCAGAAGTCAGGAGTCAGGAGTCAGAAGTCAGAAGTCAGAAGTCAGAAGTCAGAAGTCAGAAGTCAGAAAGAAGAAGTCAGAAGGCACAAGGAAGAAGTCAGAAAGAAGAATTAGAGGGACGCTACGCTATCAGAAAGCCCTAATTAATAATTGTATAAATATTTCAGATACAAGCAACTACTTGTACTAGAGAAATCGCTAAATTATTTTAATCAAATTGCTCAGTATGTGATATGATCGGCGCAAGTCAGAAATCAAGTATAACTGTATATATATTAAGTAAGAGCTTTAAGTGCCGTGAGCCAATCTGATATACCAAACATCCAAGAACTGTCTACGGAAATATCCCAGTTGCGCCAAGACTTGCAACTGCGTGATCAATTAGTTCAACAGTTATCACAAGAACTATTTCGGCTAGTCAAGGGTAATACTAACTTTACACCGCCAAAATCTGAGCCAGAGATAGATTCCAGTCAATTGCAAGCTTTAAGAGATCAAATCCAGGCTGTAGAACAACAGGTAACGTTCTACCAAGAACAAATTACAAATCGTGATACAGAGATATATCAATTACGTCAGTCTGTGCAGGAACTAACTGATCGTAGTCGAATGTTAGAGCAAGTAGTACAGGAATTGCCCCAAATTTACCGTCGTAAGTTTGAGGAACGCATGACACCAGTACGAGACAAAGTCACAATACTACAACGAGAAAATCGCCAATTGCAAGCCGAATTGCAAAGTGTGAGTTATCGTTTAGCGCTCAAAAACCGCTACACAAATCATGGTGGTATTGATTTACCGACTTTTCCTCGTTCAGAAGTGACAGCCGATAGTATACCAGCGCCCCAGAATGCGTGATATATTCCTACACTGTACTCCAGAAGTCAGTGTAGGCTTGATATAGATTATAAACACTTGTTAAAAATCAGACTTAGGCAATTTTAAATTAAATTATTAGTAATACAATTTAGGGCGGGGAGACCCCGCCCCTACTGACCTTAGATATTATAGTAGCCGCCAAAACTTTTACTTTCTGTGACTCTGCGCCTCTGCGTGAAACAAATTCATATTTTCATTCACACCCACTTGTAATAAATCCAACCCTTGAGAAAAAATCTCATCAATTGGTAACATTTGCCCTTCTTCAGTCATGAATTTATGATCTTTTGTAGCGCGAATAATTGCCCCATTTTCTAATAAATATTCGTAAACTTCTTGTTGTCCTCGATTATGCCATTGGGCAATTGATTGAGTATAAAGCATTCCATTATGATCAACAGTATAGACTTTACATTCAATCTGTTTTTCGACAATTTCCCCAATCTGTAAAAAACCATATTCAACAGTTAAAATTTCTGTGTCATAACTTAAACAGTATTCGGCAAACTTCAACATATCAGCAAATAAATGTTCAGAAACTTGGGGTACTACACCGTTTTTTGCAGAACCATCAATAAAATTTTGTTTTTGTTTCTCCATTTCTGATACTTTCTTTTTACCCATAGCGCGACGAAGTAAATCAGCTTGTCCTAAACTATAACCAGCCATATCTTGAGCAATTTTCATAATTTGCTCTTGATAAACCATGATTCCGTAGGTTTCATTTAAGATTGGTTCTAAAATTTGAGTATCATATTCAATTTCTTCTCGTCCATGTTTACGATTAATAAATTTAGGAATTAATCCGGCATCTAATGGACCCGGACGATACAGTGCTAAAATAGAAGAAATATCTTCAATATTTGAAGGTTTCAAATCTCTAACTATCTGTTTCATTCCTGAAGATTCTAATTGAAATATGCCTTCTAAATCACCAGCTTCTAATAGTGAATATGCGTTTGCCACATCTTTAGGTAAGCTAGTATGATCACCTTTAGCTAATATTTTTTGTGACCTTCTTTCCTGTCCTGTAATTTCATCAGGATCAATTCTGTATCCTTTGCTTTGTTCAATTAAATCAATGGTTTTTTGAATTAGGGTTAAGTTCCGCAAACCCAAAAAGTCCATTTTTAATAATCCCAATGATTCTAAATCTTCCATGAAATATTGGGTAATTACAGAACCATCATTATTGCGTTGTAGGGGAACAAGTTCGTCTAATGGTTCTGCGGAAATAACGACACCGGCAGCATGAACACCGAAGGTTTTGTTTGTACCTTCAATTCGCATGGCCATATCAATCCAGCGCCGCACAGTGGGATCATTATCATATTTGGCTTTAAATTCTGGTTCGGGAGTTTCATCGGAAATCATTACTTTCAGTTTAGTAGGTTTACCCCGAACTACAGGAATCATTTTTGCCATTTTGTCAGAATCCCCGTATGGAATATCTAATACTCTAGCGACATCTTTTAAGACTGCTTTGGATGTGAGACGGTTAAAAGTAATGATTTGAGCAACTCTATCAACACCATATTTTTCAGTTACATAATCAATGACTTTATCTCGTTGTTCAATGCAGAAATCGGTGTCAATATCAGGCATTGATTTTCGTTCAGGATTGAGAAATCTTTCAAATAATAAGCCATGATGTACGGGATCTATATTCGTAATTTTCATGGCATAGGCTACTAAAGAACCTGCCGCCGAACCTCGTCCTGGTCCGACGGGAATATTATTATCTCGCGCAAATTTGATGTAGTCCCACACTACTAAAAAGTAGGTAGAAAATCCCATTTGTTGAATCATTTTTAATTCATATTCCAGTCTTTCTTTATAGACTTGATCTACTTCGTGGCGAGATTTACGATTTAATCTTTCTAAAAGTCCTAGCCATGCAACTTCTTCTGCATAAGTATCTGCTGTATGTCCTGAAGGGATTGTGGGGGTGGGAATTTGGGGATCTCCCATGATGTGATAAGGTTCGACTTTATCGGCAATTTCTTCTGTGGTAGCGATCGCTTCAGCAATGATATCATCGGGTAAATGGTCACGGAATAGTTGGTGCATTTCCTCTGATGATTTGAGGTATTCTGTGCCGCTATACCGCATTCTTTTATCTTCGCTGATGAGTTTACCTGTTTGAATACATAACAAGGCATCGTGGGATTCTACATCAAAACAGGAGATAAAATGGGAGTCGTTGGTGGCGATAAATTTAATTCCTAATTCTCTGGCAATTTTTACTATTTCTACATTCACAATTCGGTCTTCTTGAGAACCATGATCTTGAATTTCTAAATAAAAATCTTCACCAAATACATCTTTATACCATTTAGCAACTTTTCTGGCTGCATCTGGACGATTACTCATAATTGCTTGGGGAATTTCTCCACCTAAACAAGCACTGGTGACTATTAAACCTTCACGATATTGTTTGAGTAGATCTTTGTTAATACAAGGACGGGAAAAAATGCCTTTACCTTGTACTCCTTGAAGATGGGAAATGGTTGTTAATTTAACTAAGTTTTTATAACCTTTAGTATTTTTAGCTAATACGACTTGATGATATTTGGGACGGCGTTCTTGTTTGTCAATTTCACCGTTTAAAATATACATTTCGTTGCCAATTATTGGTTTAACGTTCTTGTTGCGGCAGATTTTAATGAGTTCAACTGCGCCATACATGACACCATGATCTGTGAGGGCGATCGCTTTCATTCCTAGTGCGATCGCTCGATCTACTAATTCTGGTAGTTGACTAGCACCATCAAGCAAGCTGTAATCACTGTGAATATGTAAAGGAACAAATGACATATTAGTATTTGGTAGATTAAGAGAATTTTAGATTAACAATGATATCAAGTATTTGAGTTAATGATAACGCGATTCCTACGGAGCGCTTCGCTATCGCACATCTTTCACAAAAAGCTACATCATTGCCAATAATAGAGGCTTGATGTACTGATAGAAGTACACGGCTATTAGCTGCTAAATTTGCATACATATCATATAATAACTTATTATGACTCACTACAAACTACTCGCTATCTCTTAATTATGAATCAATCCAATAATGGTGGTATCCTTGAACAGTTTGTCAACACAGTGATGGGTGTAAAAACTGGGACTCAACAACAGTCTCTAAATACATCAGCAGCGGATAAACAAGAACTAGATATCAAAGCAGTTTTAGTTTATAAATTAGGAACTATTCTGCAAATAGGAGTGATGATTCTTGTGTTGCTGGGAATGGAAAAATTAGTAATATTGATTGATAATAATTCTTCTTTTCCCAGTTGGGTTAGCACTGTAATCACGGCATTATTTTTTGGTCTATTAAGTATCCGTTCCCGAATTTTTTCGCTTTTAGATAATACTCGTTCTCGGACAACGTATGATCAAGTAATTAGACCAAGATGGTCTCCTCCACCTTTAGCATTTCCCATAGTTTGGATGTTCATTGCTTTATTGCGGGTCATTTCTTCTGTATTAGTTTGGCAGGAAATGAATCACAAATTTTTGGTATTACCTTTAATTCTGTTTGTCGTACATATGGCTTTAGGAGATACTTGGAATACGATTTTTACCGTAGAACGGAGATTAGGTGCGGCTGTTCCTGTGGTGATTTTAGGTCCTTGGTTATCGGCTGTAGGAGTGACAGCAATTTATTGGCAAACTGTTCCTTTAGCGGGAATGATTTTATGTTTTTCTTGTGTGTGGTTAACTGTAGCTGCTGTATTGGTGTTGAGAATTTGGCAATTAAATGGATCTGAGCCTTTGTATCCTTTAAAATTAGCTGTTGTGGAGAAATAAATACTCTAAGTTCACTAAATAAAGGTAGGGGAAATTAATTCTCTACCACTTTTTTTGTTATTATATTAACAGTTGCACACCCCTTATTAAAATACCATTTATCACCGATAATCACGCTCCATATCACCACAAAAAGAAACAGCAACTTTGTAGCCAATGCGAATACCAAAAAGTCGAGCTAATGGGTTTTTATTCCGTAAATAATGCGCTGATTCTATGCCTATTTTATCAATGGCATATTCACCTGTTTCTATATCAATAATTATCATTTTACCGATATTTTCTTCGGTGTCTACTTGCTGACGAATGCCATTTTCATATAATTCTTTGGCACGTTTTGCGACTTCTTCGCTGCTGAGGAGAATGGCTTGCATTTTGTTTCATCCTTTTTCGTGATTAGTTCATTATACTTTATCAAGCGATCTCCTTTGGCACTACGCTCCGCACAATCGCACACCTCCACCATCATCTAAATAAGAGCTAATCCTCATACTGCTTCCTCTTCCATATTGAACTCAACTCGACTTTGCAAAACAATTTCTTCAATTACTTGAATACCTCTCTGAAATTCCAGGACTTTATTAAAACGAAGTATTAGTTCTGGAATATTTATCACTTCCTCTATACATTCCATGTATTTCTTAATAATAGCCTTGATCTGATATCTTATTCTTGCTTGTTCCTCAATTTTATTGAGCAAATATTCAACTTCTTGCTCAGTTTTGATCACAAAAGTCACTGGATATTTTTGTACTTTATCAATATCTAAAAAATATTTGCCTGCATCTATAGTTTCTGTAACTTGAAAAAAACGTCCCAGAGGCTTCATTACAAAATCTATACCACCATCATTTGCATTTGTACGTCCAGTTTTATACAAAATCAAATGCTCAAGATTTAATTCATCTTCTGACCATCCCCAGTATATTTTTTGTTCAGCATAATACTGTTTTAAAATTGCATAGCTAACAATCTCAAATACTCTTGCATCTATATTTGGTTTTAATAAACTTCTAATAAATTCAATCGCTGTTTCCGATGAATCTTCTTGAATTTCCATCAATTTTTGACAATAAATCATAAATTCATTGAATGAGTTCATTCTGGCTTGAATATAAGCATCAATGATATCTCTAACAGATTCAGCAATATTGATGGTTTGATTATCAATTTTAATTTTTATAAGATTTTCATTAATCCAATATCTATTTGTTGTAGAATTTCTTATTATTGGTAAATAAAGTGATGTACGAAAATATCGTTTAAATTCTTCATTCAAACGATGATTTAAAGCGTGATTTTGAAGTTTACTTCCAAAAGGTAGTTGTCTTTGTCTCATTAAAAGCAAAGTATATTGTGCGCCTTCATAATCTTCATAGCCATTTTTAGTATGAAATTCTTTTTCTAAATAATCTTCAATCAAAACATATATAGCATAATGATTAGCAAAGCTGGCTCTCGATTTTGATCCACGATTTGCAGCCTTTGTTTTAATATTGATGTATTGCAATAATTGACTGTTACTTACAATAATATCTCCATACCCAGGAAAATATTTATTAACAGTATCTATTATAGTTTGCGTGAAATCATGCTGTAGTATTGGCATCAAAGATACTCCCTTGTATAAAATCCAAATCTATTTTTTTACCATTTTTATTTTTGACATTATGGTTTTTCTGCGGTGGTAAAAGTTTTTCTCCTTTACATTCTTGTAATTCTAAAACTCTTCTCAACCCGATTTTTAGATATTCTTCTTGTAATTCAATACTGATAGATTTTCTACCTAAACGTTTAGCTACAGCAGCAGTTGTAAAAGTTCCAGCGAAGGGATCAAGTATTAAACTTCCTTCATTAGTGCTTGCTAAAATGATTCTTTCTAGTAATGACTCCGGTTTTTGTGAAGGATGATTTTCATATTCTTCCATGCGATATCTTACACGAGGAAAATACCAAGCATTACCGGGGACTTTTTCTGTATTGTAGGGAGTTGGAACTGATTTTCTATAATCAATTAATTTACGTTGTGCGCCTGTTTTTGCTTCAATTTTGATATCATCTCCATTAAAAATATAATTATTTTTATCTTTTACGCAATGAAGAATAGGTTCATACATTGAACCAAAGTATTTTGTGGCTTGTACCCCAGAACTATCATAGTGCCATATTATGCGACTAAGAATAGTTAGCTTTTTTCTCAAGTAAAGGTCAAAATAAGGCATTGCTTGGGTACTTGTCATGACATAAATTGTACCATTTGGTTTGAGAATGCGAATACACTCATCAAGCCATTGATATGACCAATTTATATATTGTTCTTCCGATTCCCATTTATCATGGAAGTTACCAAATTTCTTACCTATGTTATAGGGAGGATCGATAAAAATTAAATCTACTGATTCTGAATAAATATGATTTGATAAAATGCTGATAGCATCACCGTAAAAAATAGTATGTTGTTGATTTTCATAGCGTTCAATCATTATTTTTAAGGAGTAGACAAAATTTTGACTGAGTAGATAAGTAGTATGTATATAAATACTACACCTTTTTGAATCATCCTGTCTGTCAATTTTTCATGAGCGATACCTCTGGTAAGCTATCTCTTTCCTTTGATACACGAACGAGATCGCACTTCTTCCAATATTAACTAAGAGCAACCGCCGTACTGAGTTCCACACAATCGCACATCTCCACCATAGTCTAACTAAGAGCGATCGCACTATTTTTTGATTATGTAAAATGTTTGATTATCTTTTATTTTAGGCTCAACGCTAACACCAATATTTGTTTTTTCTAAAACTGTAAGTTCTTGATATGATTCGTTCTTTAATTGAATTGTTAGAATAGGCTTTTTATAAAATTGCCCTTCTTTAGTTTCAACAATTAGCATATCTCCAACTTTTATCGTATAATTTTCAATTTCAAATGCTAATACTTTATTACCATAAGTATTAATCACATTTTCTATTTTTTGAAAAGTATGTCTGGATTCTTCTTTGATAACTTGTTCAAATAATGTCTGAAAAATAGCTTGACAATATTTCTCTAGAAATTGAATATAAGGTTCTAATGCAGAAATACCTAAAATATCTAAAACTTCCGAACCGTGAGCGATTTGGTTTCTTCTTTCCACTAAGTCATTGATTTTATTATATAAATCATCCTTGCTTGTCTGAGAAATAGTATTTTTATCTAAACCAATTTCATTATTAAGGTCTTCATTTTTTGATAATTCATTGTTCAAATCTAAGGTTAAATATTTGAATAGCTCTACAATTTTATTATGTTTTAAATTACCTGATAAAAGAACAAATGCTTCTGTGTTAATTTGATAGTTGCTAGGATTAACGATACATTCATTTAGCTTCTTTAATACCTCCTCTTTTGTAAGATGCTGATATTTGGCAGTTTCCCTACTGGTAATAGTATTAATCAATTTTAAAGAAAGCTCAAAATGATTATCTCTAATTTTCTGATCTATTTTATTATATTCAGGTACTACATTAGATAGGGAATCAAGATATTCTTTAATCCAGAGTTCTACATATTTTTCTAGCAGTCCATATAGTGAGATAATAGATGCTTTATATTCAAATATTCGCTTATCGGTTCTAAAACCTCTGTAGTGACTATTTAGAGTATTAAGTAAATTTTTGATTTGCTCATTATCATTATTTTGAACATGATAAGCAGCTACATCATTTACGTATTGAATATGTTTTAAATATTCTCTGATTTGATTAACTTCCTTTTTGAAGTTTTCCAATGATTGTATATTCATAATTTCTACCAATAATTAAATATAGTTTTGTAGGAAATTATGAAAATAGTTGATGCGTGCTTCCACATCTTTTCTGTTATTGTATCTACCATCAAACATTAATCTATTATTTTCTTCTTTGATGTTGAGTAATTCTGGATCTGAATATAAATTATTTTTAATAGCATTTTTATTTCTGAGTAGATTTTCCTTATAAGCAATATTATTTGCAAATACCTGCATTATTGGATCATATATAATTTTTAATGGCTTTGTTCTCTCACGTTCTCCTTTTGGAGGTATGAAAGCTGAATCTCCTAATATAGAATAAATCAACTGAATAGTTTCTTTGAAAAGATTTTCAAGATTTTCAATCGTTTCATCTGAATAATTATTTGCTTGTTTTAAGTATTCATCTAAAAATTTGTCCACAGGAGATTTTAAATTATCTATATGACGATAAGCAAAGAATCGCAAAACTAATTCTACATCTTCCATTTTGCGATAAGATTCACTTTTAAGTAATTTTTCTTCTCCTTCGCTTTCTAAAGGTAGTTTCCACATTTTACGGAAATAGTCATTTTGAGCAAGTTTTATACATACTTGGTTGAATTTACCATTGTGTAAGGCATTTCTCGTTTCTTGTGGAGTTAATTTATCTCCTCCACTATTCAATCTTTCAAAAACTATATGTTTTACATATTCAGCTTCTCTTTCATTTTTAGCTGTTTCTTGTAATAAGACAATAGATGATAAATAGCGTCTATCTATTCCTCTTCTAATTTGCCCAGGCAAATTTTGATAATTTCGCCCATTAAGTTCCTGCCAATATTCTAGACCTTCTAGGTTAAATTTTCCTTTATAAAAATCATATATAGCCGTTAGTCTTTGTTCTCCATCTATTACTTCATAAGTAGAATAATCTATTTCATACAGAAATATAGGTGAAATTGGCACATTCATTATTAATGATTCTATTAAACGAGATTTCTGAGTATAATTCCATCTTTTCCTGCGCTGGTATTCAGGATTTAGGATATACCTTTTACTGTCAAGCATAGTTTCTATACTATCAATTGGATAACGAGCCTGTTCCGTGACAATTCTTATCTCTCCTTTATTGTACTTTTCGTTAATTTCATCGTCGGAATGAGAGACTGAATAAATATCCAAGCTATTTTTATCAATAAATGTTTCACCTGAAATTAAGTGACTATTTGTGATCATATTTATTCTTCCTTATACTTTGCACTAATTAAATTTAGAACTTGAGAATTATATAATTTTAGATTTTTCTGTAACCCAGTATATCATATCCATTCACAAGTGCCTGCTTACTGAAGCATTATTCTTCACTTTCAATTAATTTTTTACCATTACTAAGACGCTGCAAAAACTCAGGAAAATTCATCAAATCATCAACAGATTCTGATGGTGGCATTTCTGCCCAATTTGCCTCAGCATTCAACTTATCCACATAAATGTAGAATGCCTCTTGGTCATCTCGATGAGATAAAACATAAGCACGTAATTCCTTTGTACTCATACTTTGGAAGTTAGGTTGACTCATACCACATACCTCCATTTACCATTAGGATATATTTCTATCATATTCTCTTCACCCGCGAGGATAAACACATTACCTGTACGTTTATCAACTCGAACCAAGTTTATGGGTAAATATAGTTTAGTTAACCAACAACACAGAATAAATAACTGCGTTTTTTGCTCAGATGTAGGAATGACCCGTACTTCTCAATAAAACTCATTATAACGAATATATCACTCCTTCTCTTCTTTGTGCCTTTGCTCCTTAGCGTCTTTGCGCGAAATAAAAAAACGGCAGAGAACCGAAATTCTCCACCGTTCAATTAACAATTAAAAATCCTAACTAAGACTCAACACCTTGGGGTAACAACTCCCGTGTTTGTTGAGAACTAACTTGAACAATACCATTTTCATCAACGTCAACAATAGCAGTATCGCCATCTTTGATGCGTCCAGACAGAATTTCTTCCGCCAAACTATCTTCCAATAAGCGCATAATTGCCCGACGTAATGGCCTTGCACCGTAGCTAGGACTGTAACCCTCAGTGATCAAGCGATCCTTGAAGCGGTCTGTGACTTCTAAGACAATGCCTTTTTCCGTCAAGCGACCAAAGACTTCCTTGAGCATGATTTCGGCAATTTGGGTAACTTCCAGCTTATTCAATTGACGGAAGACGATAATTTCATCTAACCGGTTCAGGAACTCAGGACGGAAGTATTGCTTCAGTTCCTCATTCACCAAAGAACGAATGCGGTTGTATTGAGATTCGTTAGCATCTTCAGCAAAATCGAAACCAATACCGCTACCGCCTTTTTCAATCACCTTAGAACCAATGTTGGAAGTCAAAATCAGCAAAGTGTTCTTAAAGTCCACCGTGCGACCTTTCGCGTCAGTTAAACGCCCATCTTCCAAAATTTGCAGGAGCATATTGAATACATCGGGGTGCGCTTTTTCGATTTCGTCGAATAGCACCACAGTGTAAGGACGACGACGGACAGCTTCTGTTAACTGACCACCTTCGTTGTAACCGACATAACCAGGAGGTGAACCGATCAATTTACTGACGGTGTGACGCTCCATGTATTCGGACATATCTAAGCGAATCATGGCTTCTTCTGAACCGAAGAAGTAGGAAGCCAAGGATTTCGCCAATTCAGTTTTACCTACCCCAGTTGGACCGGAGAAAACAAAACTAGCGATCGGCCGATTCGGATTTTTCAACCCGACACGAGCGCGACGGATGGCTCTGGAAACAGCTTTCACAGCGTCTTCTTGACCGATGAGGCGCTGATGTAAGGTGTCCTCCATGTGCAGCAACTTCTCGGACTCAGATTCGGTGAGTTTGTTCACCGGTACGCCTGTCCAGGAAGCGACAATGTGAGCAATGTCTTCTTCTGTAACTACAGGTTCAACACCGTCACCACTAGCGCCGTTACTCTTGGTTTGAGCAATGGTGCGGATTTCGGCTTTGATTTCCATTTCCCGATCGCGCAATTCTCCCGCCCGATCAAAGTCCTGGGAACGGACTGCATCATCTTTTTCTTTTAAGATTTGCCGTAGTTCCTTGTCTAACTCCTTGGCTGCTGGGGGCAGTTGGGAGTTAATCAGGCGCACCCGTGAACCCGCTTCATCCATTAAGTCAATGGCTTTATCTGGCAAAAAGCGATCGCTAATATAACGATCAGACAATTTCGCCGCCGCTACCAATGCTTCATCGGATATCTTCAGCTTGTGGTGTGCTTCGTAGCGATCGCGCAAACCATATAAAATTTCTATTGTTTCATCAACAGAAGGTTCACCCACCATCACAGGCTGGAAGCGTCTTTCCAACGCTGCATCCCGTTCAATGTGTTTACGGTACTCATCCAAAGTAGTCGCACCGATACATTGCAACTCACCCCGCGCCAAAGCTGGCTTGAGGATGTTCGCCGCATCAATCGCCCCTTCAGCAGCACCCGCACCAATTAAGGTGTGAACTTCGTCAATTACCAGGATGACATTACCCGCCGAGCGGATTTCATCCATAATTTTTTTGAGACGTTCTTCAAATTCACCGCGATATTTAGTTCCCGCTACGAGCAAACCAATATCGAGTGTCACCACACGCTTATCTTCCAAGATATCAGGGATATCCTTACTGGCGATACGTGAAGCTAAACCTTCAGCAATGGCGGTTTTACCAACACCAGGTTCACCAATCAACACGGGATTGTTTTTAGTCCGGCGACCCAAAATTTGAATAACTCGCTCGATTTCCTTGGCGCGTCCCACCACAGGATCAAGCTTGTTATCTATAGCCATTTGGGTCAGATTCGATCCAAACTCATCGAGAGTTGGGGTTTTAGTGCGACCAGAGGGGCCACCCGGCGTAACTTCCGCCGTTTCTCCCAACATCCGAATCACTTGGGTTCTCACCTTGGTCAAATCTACACCGAGGTTTTCTAGCACCCTGGCTGCGACACCTTCCCCTTCGCGGATCAGTCCCAACAGCAGATGCTCGGTACCAATGTAGTTATGCCCCAATTGGCGTGCTTCTTCCAAGGATAGTTCTAAAACCCGCTTTGCTCGTGGCGTAAACGGAATTTCTACGGCGACAAAGCCAGAACCCCGTCCTATGATTTTTTCAACTTCAATGCGAGCATCTTTGAGATTAACTCCCATTGATTTCAGCACCTTGGCGGCTACTCCCGTGCCTTCACCAATCAAACCCAAGAGGATTTGTTCAGTTCCGACAAAGTTGTGACCTAAACGGCGGGCCTCTTCTTGGGCCAGCATGATTACCTTAATGGCTTTTTCTGTGAAGCGTTCAAACATGGCATTTTTCCCATCACCTGCGTCGTGCCGGTATGCTGATTTTAGCACAGGCTAAAATTTTGGATATCTATATCAACAATAGTAGATATCCAATTACGATGACACAGGTTGATCGGTTAATGAGTAGCTATTAATTAATTTTTCTGGAGTTTGTGTACTGAGGAGAGTGATATTACCAGCATTTTGGGGACTAAATCCAAACAATAGACCATTGATGTTGCGATTTTTGTTAGTAGTCCCAAATAAACCTAGATATCATGAAGTGTGTGGCAATGTCAAATTAATCAACCTAATTATAATTTTTTTATATAGATAAAACTTTTAATATAAAATATTTTGATGTAAGATCAGGACAAAAAATCTATTTTATCTTCATAAATGTGGTTAACAGTGGTCGGATTGTTAAAATTTTTGCCTTTATTTGCAGAAGCGAGAATTAAATAAAGTAATTGTATTTAAACTTGGTTGTTCATAACAATTGTTCATTTAACAAGCAAGTATTTAGCTATCAGCAGCATTATGCACTTGACACATCATAAGCCCCCTCCTTGCTTGCGGTGAACCAGCGCTGTAGGCGGGTTTCCCACCGTAGGCGACTGGTGAACCCGAAGGGGGAGGGGGTTGGGGGTGGGTTTCTTGTATTTAGTCAGCCAAGGAACGACTACATTCCGACTGCTGAATCCTAATAGCCCTTTTAGACGTTAATCAACGCTCTGATGTTGCTAACCTCATAATCAAGATCAGCAAATTGTTTTTTATAACCTGCCAATATCTTTCTTAATTCTTCAGGAATATCATCATCTTCATTCTTGAGAATATAACCGTATTTAATGGCAGTGAGAACATTGACCATATAGATCAGATTAGTAGATTCTAGGACATTAGGAGCGATCGCTGGATCATCCTCACTCCCAAAACTACCACCGCGTAACGCCAACGAATTATAGAAAATTTCTCCACCCTCATCAGCTTGAGCATCATTCACCCAAGAATGCCAAAAAGTAAGGTGGAAAATCACATAACGACACAACTCTTTTAAATTCTCGATATCTGTAGCACTGGGTTGGTCAGAAGTAGTAATTGCACGAGTTGCCTTAACAGTACCATTAACCGTTGTTCTCGGTATCTCAGGATGATCAAGCTCATTATGATCATACCAATCATAGTCACCATCATCGCTTACCGCCAACGGTTGATAAGCCACACTATGCTCCACTATATCATCCGATAAACGGTGAATTTCCGCCCACTCCTTAATAATATCCTCCTGATAATCTTGAAAAAAACTATCAATATATTCAGTTAAAACCTGCCAGTAAAGATTAGCAATCTTCGCAAAAGTATGACCCTCAAAAAGTGGCTGACGAGGTTTCCAACCTTTCCAATCATAACTCGCCATTCTTTCCTTACAGACTTGTACCACAGAACCAGGAGTTAACGGTCCATTAGTAGTAACTAAACCCACAGTTGGCGATACCAAAACCTCATCAGCCCGTTGATTAATATTAACCAAACTTTTCACATGAGGAAATAACATCAAACGCACAGGATTTTTGCGTAAATTGCGGAAAGCAGCAATTGTATACTGTTCCATTTGTAAATGAGCCTTAATATAATGCTCAATCATTTCCGCCGCAAAGAAACTATTAGTACGAAAAATCCGTTTCGCTTGTAACCATTTTTCCCCATCATTAGGAGTATAGGTAACAGCATCTTTTAGAGGAGAATGGGGAGCTAAAGAATCAGGATAACGACTTTGCACCGTAATTGCAGTCACCACCAACTTATTTTCTTTCAGTTCCAAAAAGGCTTCCACATTATTCAGATCGTGGTCATTATCCTTTTCATAATTATCCCAATTGAATCCAGTCTTAAACAAATTGGGGTTTTGTTTATTCCGTTTCAGCAAACAGGGATTCATCCCATTAATTACCCGCAGCACAAAATATTCATCACTTCTGGTATAACCAGGATTTTTGCGATCTAATTTAATCGTCAAATTTGGAGGATAAGCCGCTTGAATTTCTGGTAAAGTTGGCTGATCAGGATGAAGAGTATTAGTGATAACGTGCTTGGCTTTAATAGGAACTAAACCACTAGCAGCATCATAACCTAGAAGAGTCCGACCAACAGAATAATCGTCTGGTGTTCCCTCTAATTCACTAAAAAACAGTCGTGCAAAGTGGCTACCTGGTTTATAAAGCCAGTAAGGAACAGTGCAAGTACCGAAATCATAATTTTTCTGAGTGACATTATCACCACCTTTGATAGTATAAACAATGCGATAGGTAGCAACTGGCTGATTATCACTATCAAAACGGATACGACTCTCTAACAATCTTAATTCTAAATCAGGTTGATCTATAAAACCGGCCTTACCTGGATCATAGTAAATTGTAAACTGCCCATTATAATCAGTTGCACCGCGACCTAAATAGTCTCCAGGTGTACCAATATCTCTGTCCCACAATTCTAATTGGATATTGTGTACAGGCTTATTGGTATCACTAAAAACTAATTTACCAGTGGCTTTGTGTAATTGCTCAAGAGGTTTATCAAATTCCTGTTCACGAATTTGAATAATACCTTTTTGAGCCTTCTTTATAGCTTTATTTTTTCCTAAATCGCTGTCAGCTACTTTAATTCCGAGAACTTGCTTAAGTTCATCAAGAATGGTTTTCAGTTTGGACATAATAACTCCTGAGAATAGTGATAAATTTTGCAAAAGCCGTAAATAAATCTGTTCAGAGGGAACAGGGAACGGGCAACGGGGAAGGGAAAAAACTCATGTTTCTAAACATGAGATTGAAATAATGACAGTGTTTTTTCGTGCTACGCATCTTTTTTTTTAACTGAGATTTAAACCCAGCAAATAAAGTTTCTTATCTGTTCCCTGTTCCCTTTTTTTGTAAGGTTTGATTATTTGTCATAACCAATCACAAAACGTTCAGGGATATAACCTTTATATTCAACTTTGCCTTCATCACCAGGAAGTAATTTTACGCCTGGACGTAATATAATTTGTTTGATTGCTTCAGGAACAATCACACCACCCAGATGTTCACCCAGGCAAGTATGACTACCATAGCCAAAGTGCATATAGTTATATTTTGGCCGTTCAATGGAAAATTCATCAGGATTCGTCACAACTGCGCCATCAAACATAGCTGAACCTACACCAGCTAAAACAATACTTTTAGCCGGGATACGGGTTTCTCTAGGAGTTCCTGCGGCTAAGGTGTAATCTGCTTCGCAAAACCGCACCAGAAAAGGGCTGAAAGGATTAAAACGAACTGCTTCCCAAACGTATTTATCAAAGGTTTGGTTGTCGCCAGATTGGGCTGCTGCTAAGGCTTTGGCGAAGATTTCTGGACGTTTGAGAATTTGTTCTACACCTTGAGTAATTACCTGGGCTGTACCTTCGATACTACCCACTAATAAAATGATCATGTGGCTGATGATCTTGGTTTCATCAAAGGAAATATCGCTGGCAAATGTTGTGTTTGCTAACCGAGTAAAAATGTCTGCTGGTGCGGTAGATTTGCTATTTTGAGAATTTTTATTACTTGTGGAAGTTCCGGGACTAAAAATTGATTTTAACCAGCCCTGGAATATTTCTCCTGATGATAAATCATCTAGGCTTTTAGGCAAATCTTGAGCAATTTGAGCTTTTTTTTGTTGCAGAAGTTGACCCAAGTAAACACGCATTTCTTGTCCGGCTTTTACCGAAGCTTCATGAATTTTAGGGTCGTTGGTCAAATTTCTAAACATATCGTCTTGGGTGGATTTTGCCCAGCGATACATAGTTTCTAAATCAGGACCAGGAAACCCAAAATAGTCGCCGCAAATTTTGATAGGAACATATTTTCCTAACTCACGAACAACTTCGATTTTACCGGTTTTTACAGATTCATCTAAACGGGCTTTAGTAATTTCACCTGCTTTTTTTCTGACAAGTGGTAAATCTTCCAATTGCAACATTGATCTCATAATTGACTTTTCTTGCCAATTATGTTCTGTGTTATCTCTAGCCAGCATACAAGGGCCGAAAACAGGGTCCATTTTGGGAGCAAAGGTTCTGACTGAAAAGTGTTCGGAGCGAGACAAAACCTCTTGTACGTCGGGAAATAAACTCACTAATGTAAATCTAGGTGTGATAAAAATGGGTCGTTTTTCTCTGAGTTCTTTAAACAATCCTTGCCAGTCAGTCCAAACTCCTTGATTGACTACTTTAACTCTATCGGCGACGTTTTCTGTCGGAATGCTATCGTATCTTTCTAAATAGGACATAAGGCCTCTTGAATTTTTGGAATTGACTGGAATCCGAATATGATTCACATCTGAGAGGTTGTTTGAAAAGTATTAGATGAAACCAATAATTTCCAAAAACCTAACCCCCCAGCCCCCATTCCCTCGCAGGGAAGGGGGGTTTCAAAGCCTCTCCCCGCGTCGGGGAGAGGTTTGGATAGGGGTTTATTTATACATGAGAAACTTTTCAAACATCCTCTGAGATAAATATTAATTGCTGCGTTGGTACATCTGATTTAACAACGCAGTTAATTTTTACCTAAGATACAGAATCTACGTCATGAATTGTTCCCACGATTATTTTCCAGCGCTCGTCTACTTTACGCATGGTATAAGTAAATCCAAAGCTAGTTAGTAGTTGATTATCTTTGGTGTAGCGGGTGGCAACTGCACTAACTACGGCTAGATTATCACTGAGTAATTTAACTTTGAGGGGACCGGTTTCACTTTTACCATAGTTTTGTTTTTTTAAATCAGCTACGATTTTTGTAAAAACAATCCACAGTTTGAAGCCATTGGTGATAGTGACGGCTGTTTCTGGTGTAATTAGTATTGATGGATAGTGATAAAATGGACCTAATATACTAGGCTTGAGCGTGGCAAATGCTTTGTTATATTCGGCAATTGTTTCTGCTACTTTTTTCGTTTCATCTTGCATAGAAAGATTCTCTAAAACTGATACTGCTTAAAGATGTCGGTTTTGAATTAAATAATTAGACGGGGAATATTCTGCTTTTATGGATCATTAATTCAGATTCAATTCAGAAATAATTTGTGCTAAATTTTTAGGTCGGTAATCTTCACGCTTTTGCAATCGCTCGATTGTGCTTTCATGAAGATCATGAGGTTGATTGCTAACATCACGAAGTTTAGTTCCTACTAATTTATAAATGCCTGGATCGTTAGTAAAATCAATGGTAGGATCTGAATTAATACTTGTTGAATTGAAATCGAATTCTAGTCCCAAGTTTAAGTCTTGTATGGACTCTATCATCCATTTCAATGCGCCATCAGATAAGGGGGTGTGTTGTTTAGTGCCACCACCAACGCAACCATGATCACCTGGAAACCACTTTTCAATTAGTTGTTGGTTGTTAGCATCGGGGTTTTTGTGCATACGAGTTACATCAAAAATTTCCCGAACTTCATCTATAGCGATAGCGTGGACTGCATTTTGGATATATTGATTTAAGGTTGTGTCATAGAATTTGTAACGGCTATGAAGTATTGGTGTAAACATTTTGAACAGAGGGAATACAGGAATTCCCAACGCACCTACAGTATCGAAACAACCAAGTAAGGTAATATTGACTGGTTTGCCTTCATTTTTTGCGTAATCTTTACGATATTCACGAGCTTGATTATCTTTAGGTTTGATATCTCTATTTCGATAAAGCTCGTAGGCTTCAGACACTCGAGTAATATTTTGGCGGCTGAGAAGACCTGAGCAATAGATCATCCCTGCTAAACTTCTGACTGTGTATGCACCACGACTAAAGCCAAATAGGTAAATTTCATCACCATCAACATAGTTGAAACAGAGGAATTCATAGGCATCTTGTATGTTTTGATCAATTCCTAGTCCAGTAATACCACCCAAAAACTTTTGATTCTCCGAACCGATTCCTGAACCATAAAAAACGATTTGTGGTATCCCATCGTTGGCAATTGGTTTTACATACTCACTCAGCTTGACTACATTGGTCGGGCAAACATTGGTTAAATCTTGCCAAGTTCCATCACAGCAAACAACTAGGCGTTTCATATTTATATTCTCAAACTCCGTTACTTAACCAGAGATAATTAGGTAAACTGAATTGTCCTTGGGATAAGACAGGGTATAGGGGGAAGGAGTTTGAGCTTTTTTTACTCTTCTTCATATACCTTGAAATTTTTCCGTTAACTTACTTAAGTACAGTATAATTAACAAGATATATATAAAAATAGTAGCCTTTTCTAAAAAAAAGATTAAATTATGGGAATTTACTTAAGTACAAGTATAGGCAAAAACCACTATTGTATGATTGCTATGCCATTAGTGACAAGTTAAGTCCAAGGTAATTGTATCAATTCGTAATAATCTGTAGATATTCACAAAAACGAGGTATTAAATCTGCAACTTATCAGAAATGTTGGGTTACTATTTTTCGGCGTTGCTGATTGAGGTATGAGAATTATTTTTCATGAGATTAAAACCCTTGTAGAGACGTTCTATGGAAAGTCTCTACACTTAAATTCATACTTGGTTTCAGCAACGCCCCATTTTTCTAGGATCAATGCCCACCATGAAAAAGATCCCCGACTTGTTGGATAAGTCGAGGATCTATGTTTTGAGTGTTATTCTTTGTTCTCTACTATAAGTGGAATTGATTAAGCACTGTACTCACTAAATGATGAGTAATGGGTAAACTATCTACCACCATTGCTAAACACAAGAGCATCATGTAGGAAATGGAATACAAAAATAACTCGCGGGCGATGGTTTTATCTTCGGGATTTTGCAACAACCGCCAAGATTTATGGACAAATATTCCCCCTAAAGTCAAGGCAATAACAGCATAGACAATGCCACTGGCGTGTAGGGGATAAAACAGCAGGATGGTCGCTGTGACAGTAATTACCGTATAAAACCAAATTTGTCTGACGGTTGCTTCATCGCCTACAACTACGGGTAACATGGGGATACCTACCTTGGCGTAATCGTCACGAATCATAAGTGCCAAAGCCCAAAAATGGGGGGGTGTCCATAGGAAGACGATCGCAAAAATTAGCCAAGCTGCCCAGCTTAAAGTATCTGTGACTGCTGCCCAACCGACTAAAGCGGGAATTGCTCCTGCTGCACCACCAATGACAATATTTTGGGTGCTATGACGTTTGAGCCAGTGAGTATAGACTAAAACATAAAAGATGATGCCAGAGAAGGCTAAAAATGCGGCTAGAAGATTGGCAAAGACGGTGAGGAGGGTAAAAGAAAGTACAGCTAGGGCGATCGCAAAAATTAAAGCATCACGGGGTTGGATCTTCCCGGAAGGCATAGGACGGTGGCGTGTCCGCTCCATGTCATAATCTATATCTCGGTCATAGATACAGTTAATTGTTTGAGCGCTCGCTGCTGCTAAAGTTCCACCAATCATGGTAATAATTAACAACCAAGGATCTACCTCACCTTTGGCGGCTATCCACATACTCCCAGCAGTAGTAATTAATAGCAGGGGAATAATCCGGGGTTTGGTTAGCTGGTAGTAACTTTGAACGACTTGGAGAAATGTGTCGTGTTGACGACGAGAGACATTAGTCTCAATCATGTTGGGTCTTTTTCCTTATTTTTCAAGAACTGGTCAGTAAACCGCTGGCTTCTGCTGTAGAAATGAGATTTTATGGATTTACGCCATGAGTTACTGTGTTGGTGACGGAGGAAGTAAACCATCTCGCAGTGATAAAACTGTAAATACTACCAAAGTCCCCAGTAAAGTCGCACCGATAGCTTGGTGAGAAACAGTGAGAGGTTCAACTTGTAAATGTAGACGGAAGGTAGCCACACCCAAGAGGAGTTGTGAAATCAACAAACCACCGGCCATATTTGCTAGTTTTCGCAAAGCTGGATGCAGCGCTGGTGTCCGCCAAGAAATGAAAACAACTGCTAAAGTAGCGATGGTTGGCGGTACTAAGCCAAAAATATGGCTGTACATGACATCACAAAGCTGTTCCCCTGCCAAACATTGGTGTAAAGCCCAACGAGAACCGACTAAAGCACCTAATAAACTTTGTAAGTAGACACAAACACTAGCAGTTAAACCCACCCAAGGCAACTTTCCTACTGTTCCTGTGCCTTGATAGGGACTCAAACTTGTACCGATAATTAACAAAGTGGTGAAAAATAGTAGTGCTGTTCCTAAATGGGCGGTAACGATATCAAACCGCAATAATTCAGTTACAGTCAGTCCTCCCAAAATCCCTTGGAAGACGATTAAAAACAGGGCAAATGTGGATGCCCAAGGTAGCCACTTGGGTAAATGTTGACGATGCCACCAGGATAGACCACAAAGGGCGATCGCACTAAAACCAATTAAAGCCGCATCCAGACGATGAAACCACTCCAAAAACACTTGGAGATTCATTTGCTTGGCTGGAACTAACTCCCCATAGCACAAAGGCCAATCAGGGCAAGCAAGTCCAGCATTCATGACGCGGGTAGCACTGCCTATAGCCATCAAAATTAAGGTGGCTACGCATATTTTCCACACCAAGCGACGAATCGTCTCCTGGGGCTGTTGTGCTACTGTGGCCGCTTTATTTTGTTGTTCTAAGACAAATTCATTCATTAACAATACCTTCTTACCCGCTTGTGCTGGAAGTTGAAAATTTTCTCTTTTGATTTAGTACCAACTTCTACTCACCCTAACGTATCGGTCAGAATATAGAAATCAGCTTTCCCTTATACTTTGGATCACTTTAGCTAGTTTTCGCTGTAAGATTTCGTGCTGTTTTGCAGATGGAAATAATTAATCAACGGGAATTAATGGAAATTTCGGAAAAATTTTGCACTAATTGTCATCTAACCTGGGCAAGACAACTTATCTCCCTTGTACTCAAAATTGTGTTCTTAATCGAAAAAATTAATAAAGATTTCAGACCAGCGGATACTATATCTCATAGCCTGCACTACCTTAGTAGGTAGAGTTACTTTAAAAATTAAAGTAACTTACAGATAAAAATGCCTTTGCCATTTTTTGTTTTGTTGGGTTGCGCTGTTGCCTAACCCAACCTACGAATCAAAGGTATTGAGATAAAATAGTCAATTAATCACCAAATCAGCCGTGAAAATTCCAAATGCAATCTGGACATTACTCATTGGCATTGTCCTCACTCTCACCAGTCTCTGGTACGGTCAAAATCACGGTCTGTTACCTGTAGCGGCCTCCGACGAAGCCCCTTTGGTAGACGGTCTATTCAACACCATGATGACTGTTTCTACAGGCATCTTTTTGATTGTTGAAGGTGTTTTAATTTACGCTGTTATTAGATATCGTCGTCAGGCTGGAGACAATGAAGATGGGCCAGCAATTGAAGGTAATGTACCCCTAGAGATACTCTGGACAGCGATCCCCGCAATTATCGTTATCGGTATTTCTCTCTACAGTTTTGATGTATATAACGACATGGGCGGCTTTGATCCCCATTCGGCTCATGCTGCACCCATGATGGACAATGCCATGAATATGCCGAAAAAGGCCATGGCTGCCACCCTGATCAGTACAGAAGCATCTGAACAAGGATCACAATTAGATACCAAGTCTGATGCAATTACCAAACCCGCAGAATTAACCATTAACGTCACTGGACTCCAATATGCTTGGTTATTCAACTATCCAGATAAGGACGTAACAACGGGTGAACTACATTTACCCATTGGCAAAACAGTAGAAATCAATATGACAGCTAACGATGTCATCCACGCTTTTTGGATTCCTGAATTTCGGGTGAAACAGGATGCCATTCCTGGTAGACAAACCAATTTGCGGTTTACTCCCAGAAAAGCGGGCGATTATGACCTAATTTGTGCTGAATTGTGTGGGCCATATCACGGAGTGATGAAAAGCCAAGTAGTTGTGGAGACACAGGAAGCTTTTGATAGTTGGATGCAAGAACAGCTAATTGCTGCTAAAGATATTCCTAATCAAGCGGTAGCTGTCAATTCTATGTCTATGACTGCTGATGAATTTCTCTCTCCTTACACTCACGATATGGGCATTCACTCAGAAATTCTGCATCAAATTAAGTAGTTTAGGAATTACTTGAGTTGCAGGGGTTACAAAATACATGGGCGCAGGCCTTGCGCCCCTACAAACTTTTTTAAAATATGACACAGGCACAGTTAGAAGAAATTGCTAATGTCCCTAACCATGCTGAAGAACATGAGGAAAGGCATTGGCGAGACTTTTTTGGTTTTAGTACAGACCATAAGGTAATTGGGATTCAATATCTGGTAACATCTTTTGTTTTTTACTGCATTGGCGGCGTAATGGCTGATTTGGTGCGGACAGAATTACGGACTCCAGAGGTGGATTTTGTTACGCCAGAAATCTATAACAGTCTGTTTACTCTCCATGCCACAATCATGATTTTTTTGTGGATTGTGCCAACGGGGGCAGGATTTGCCAACTATTTGATCCCGCTGATGATTGGGGCGAGAGATATGGCATTTCCGCGCCTGAATGCGGTAGCTTTTTGGATGGTTCCTCCAGCGGGTGTATTACTGGTTGCTAGTTTGGCGGTAGGTGATGCCCCGGATGCTGGTTGGACTTCTTACCCACCTCTGAGTTTAGTAACAGGTCAGGTGGGTGAGGGGATTTGGATTATGAGTGTGCTGCTATTGGGGACTTCTTCGATTTTGGGGGCGATTAATTTTCTCGTCACTATTTGGAAGATGCGTGTTCCCAGTATGGGTATTTATCAAATGCCGTTGTTCTGTTGGGCGATGATCGCAACTTCGGCTTTGGTGTTGGTATCTACACCAGTATTAGCTGCGGCTTTGATTTTGCTGGGTTTTGATTTATTGGCAGGAACAAACTTTTTTAATCCTTCAGGTGGGGGAGATCCTGTTGTTTACCAGCATATGTTCTGGTTCTATTCTCATCCGGCGGTTTATATTATGATTTTGCCTTTCTTTGGGGCAATTTCGGAAATTCTGCCAATTCATGCCCGCAAACCGATTTTCGGCTATAAGGCGATCGCTTTTTCATCTCTAGCTATCAGCTTTTTAGGCTTAATCGTCTGGGCGCATCATATGTTTACCAGTGGTGTTCCTGGTTGGTTGCGGATGTTTTTCATGATCACGACAATGATCATCGCTGTTCCCACTGGAATTAAAATTTTCGGTTGGTTGGCAACTATTTGGGGTGGCAAAATCCGCCTCAATAGTCCCATGTTATTTGCCATCGGCTTTTTAGCCACTTTTGTGATTGGTGGCATTAGCGGGGTCATGTTGGCCGCAGTTCCTTTTGATATTCACGTTCACGATACTTACTTTGTGGTGGCACATCTCCACTATGTTTTGTTTGGTGGCAGTGTCTTAGGAATTTTTGCCGCCATTTACCACTGGTTCCCAAAAATGACGGGACGGAAACTGAACGAATTTTGGGGTCAGGTGCATTTTGCCTTAACCATGATTGGTTTAAATATGACTTTCTTACCCATGCACAAACTAGGATTAATGGGTATGAACCGTCGTATTGCGGAATATGATCCTAAGTTCACGTTTTTGAATGAAATCTGTACCTACGGGTCTTATATATTGGCGGTTTCGACCTTACCATTTATCATCAATGCGGTTTGGTGTTGGTTTTATGGGGAAAAAGCGGGGAATAATCCTTGGCAAGCGCTGACTTTGGAATGGATGACTTCTTCTCCTCCTAGTATTGAGAATTTTGAAACTCTCCCTGTTTTAACTACAGGTCCCTACGATTACGGGGTAAGTGAGGAACGGGTAGAAACTGAACCTGTGTTAACTCCCCAAACTGAATCAGCACTTTAAGAGATAAGGGGGAAAGGTAAGGGGAAAAAGGAAATAAAAAACCTTTCACCCATTACCAATTACCCATTACCAATTACCCATTACCAATTACCAATTTATGCAAGGTCAAATTATTGACACGACGACAACGGAATTAAGTCACCATACAGCCGTTTCTCATCACGAAGCACATCCAGATCATCGTATGACTGGTCTATTTATGTTTTTGGTGGCTGAGGGCATGATTTTTATGGGTTTGTTTGGTGCATACCTGACTTACCGTTCAACTATTCCTGTGTGGCCACCGGCAGGAACACCGGATTTAGAATTGTTGTTACCGACTGTGAATACTTCTATTTTGATAGCTAGTAGTTTTGTGATGCACAATGCTGATACGGCTATTAAAAAGAATGATACGAAGGGAATGCGGCTTTGGTTGGCAATTACCGCAGCTATGGGGGCGATTTTTTTGGCGGGTCAGGTTTATGAATATGCTCATTTGGAGTTTGGTCTGACTACCAATTTATTCGCTAGTACGTTTTATGTGTTGACTGGGTTTCACGGTTTGCACGTTACTATCGGCGTTTTAGCGATTTTAGCAGTTTTGTGGCGATCGCTCACCCCCGGACACTACAGCAATGAAAACCGCTTCGGCATTGAAGCAGCGGAAATTTACTGGCACTTTGTAGACGTAATTTGGATTATTTTATTCGGATTACTCTATTTACTCTAGGTATTTATTACTTAGTTGTTCACTCCACTCGAATAACCTACAATCCCCCCAAGGGGGTTTTTTTGTTTGTACTGGTTATTATTCCTGCTAAATGCCAATTAGTCCAAACTCAAGTTTCATATTCAGCGGTAGAAATAATCACCGCAATTTGTTTACCTGCTTGGGTAATTTAGATTTGTTCACCTTGTTCAACTTCCTAAATCATTTTGTTGAAGTTGACGGGAATTTATTCAATTGAATATTGCATAAAACATAAAAATTATCCTGTACTTTATCCAAAATACCAAAAATCTCACGCCCAAACACAAAAACTCTCTCCGTGCCTCTGCGCCTCTGCGTGAGATAATATCCTAACTTACAACCACCGAACCGCATCCTTAGCATGGTAAGTCAAAATCAAATCAGCACCAGCCCGTTTAAAACCAGTCAAGGTTTCCATCACAACGCGTTGCTCATCAATCCAACCATTTAAAGCCGCAGCCTTCACCATTGCATATTCACCAGAGACATTGTAAGCCGCCACAGGTAAATGAGTAGCTTCCTTAACGCGCCAGATAATATCCATATATGCTAAAGCTGGTTTAACCATCAGCATATCAGCACCTTCAGCAATATCCAACTCAATTTCTTTCAGTGCTTCCCTAGCGTTACCGGGGTCCATTTGGTAAGTGCGTCTATCCCCAAATTGTGGTGTTGAGTCCGCTGCATCTCTAAATGGCCCATAATAAGCCGAAGCATATTTAGCAGCATAGGACATAATGGGGATATCTTCAAATCCCGCTTCATCCAAACCTGCGCGAATTGCTTGCACAAAACCATCCATCATCCCCGAAGGTGCGATAATATCTGCACCGGCTTGAGCTTGAGAAACTGCGGTTTTCTTTAATAATTCTAAAGTTGGGTCATTTAAAACCCTTCCAGTTAAATCACCAACTTGTAAATAACCACAATGTCCATGACTTGTATATTCACATAAACAAGTATCAGCCATGACAATTAAATCAGGGACGGCATTTTTAACTGCGGTTGCTGCTTTTTGAACAATACCACAATCATGCCATGCACCAGTAGCATCTATGTCTTTATCTGCCGGAATTCCAAATAAGATAATTGCCGGAATTCCTAAGTCATAAACCTCTTTAGCTTCTTCAACAATCTTATCTACTGAAAGTTGATAAACACCGGGCATAGATTTAACTTCCTTGGCAATACCTTCTCCTGGTACAGCAAACAATGGATAAATCAAATCGTTAGTAGTTAAAACGGTTTCACGAACCATACGGCGTAATTGGGTATGGCTACGCAGACGGCGAGGGCGATGTATAGGAAACATAAATTTTGATCACTGATTTAACAGATTTAATGATTTCACGGAATAAAGGATTGTATTCGTAAATAAAGGAGTTTAAATTCCTTTTTGATCACTGATTTGACGGATTGAAGGATTTCACGGATTAAGAGTTGTCTTTGTAGGTAAAGCAGGTTGAATTCTTTTCCAAGTATTCGTAAATAAAGGAGGTTAAATTCCTGTTTAAATGCGAATAGTGTGCTGTAGATCAACTGTTTTTTGACTGAATGTAACAAAAAAGAATGCAATGGACACAGAATAAAGCGTCACAAAAGCAAGTTTCTAGCTTGCTCTATTCAGACAAACTACAAGCAGTGCTTTAACTGTCTTTTGCCCTACTGTTGATGAAGCTGTGGGGCAATTTTATATTTTACAACTTGATAGACATTTGCTTATAACAAATTTGCAAAAAACAATCTTAAAAAATCATGCAATTAATTTTGGTAAGTTGTTTAATCACAAGTCTATGATTAATTAAATTACCATGTTTTCCCTGATTTGATCTAAAGAACTCGAAAAATAAACGGATAACGGCAGGGTTGATTAGGATTGCTAAAAACACCAATTAGCGCCCAAATTGTCAATCCCCAGTGGAGGATATAACCTAAACCTGCGAGTGGTAACAAGATGATTAGGGGTAAAACTAACCAACCAATCAGAAAAAACAATGCTCCCAGAATTGCTCCATATAACCAAACGTTAAAATGGAAATTTATAGATTCCTTGGCATTGTCTTTGACGACAGGATCATCTGATACAAATAGTATGGCTATGGGTAATCCAATGGAGACAATGGTGGTGCTAAAAAAAATTGCTCCATGACACAATGCGGATAATAATTTACGTTTATCGCTGTCGTACATTGTTTGCTCCCATTCAATTCTAGTTAATTATTATATCAAATATGGGTGCGGCAGGCATCGCATATTCCCTCAACTGTCACTTCATACCGTTCTACTTTTAACCCCTGTCGCAGTTGACTAAGATCAATATTCGGGAAAGTATTCCAGTTGATATCTTCAATAGCACCACAGCAGTTACAGCGAAAATGATGATGGGGGGCAACGTTAGCATCATAACGGGAGATACCTTGTTCTAATAGCACTTCTCGCACTAAACCCGCCTCACGCAGCGCCTGGAGTGCCGCATATACGGTGGCTTGAGAAGAAGTGGGTGCTTCTTGATTTAAGTCCCTCAGAATTTGATCAACTGTCGGGTGATCTTCTCTTGCTAAGAGGTTAGCATAAACGCCAAATCTTTGGGGGGTGACTCGCAACCCTCTATTTTTCAGGGTTTTGATAATATCATTAGCTTTTTGCTGCATAGGATTTACTTAGCTATATAAAGATATAAACTCCTATTATAACTTTTCCTTTTTAAGAACTAAGCTTTTTTAAAAAATACATTATAAAATAAGTATTTATAACTATTGACTAATTCCTAAATCAGAATTATTCTGAGTTACAAGATGAGCTACTGATGCTCTAAGCAGAAGCAGCAACACGAGTTAAAATCTTCCATCTAAAAAAGAGGTATTTATGACTGCTATTACTCACGTTCCAAATGTAGTATTCAAGACTCGTGTGCGGGATGAATCTATAGGTGGACCCAATCCTTACACTTGGAAAGACCTAACCACACAAGAAATTTTTGCTGGTAAGAAAGTAGTATTATTTGCTCTCCCAGGCGCTTTTACTCCTACCTGTTCTTCTACACATTTGCCTCGCTATGAAGAACTCTTTGAAGAATTTAAAGCGCAAGGTGTTGATCAAATCATTTGTTTGTCAGTTAATGACGCATTTGTAATGTTCCAATGGGGCAAACAACAAGGTGCTAAAAATGTCTTCTTGTTACCAGATGGTAGTGGAGAATTTAGCCGCAAAATGGGAATGTTAGTTGATAAATCTAACATCGGTTTTGGAATGCGTTCTTGGCGTTATGCAATGGTTGTCAATAACGGCGAAATTGAAAAAATGTTCATTGAACCTGGTTTTGCAGATAACTATGGTGATGACCCCTTTGAAGTATCTGATGCGGATACTGTTCTTGCTTACCTCAAAGGTGTAGAACGTTCTGCTGCTGTTGCACCTCGTTTAGCATTTGTTGGTTAATTACTAAAGCTAGAAAGAAATTTCAACCTTTTGACAGAGGTTGATAGTTTTTAATTCATCTAAGGCAAGGGAAGTTACTTTTAGGAAACTTCCTTTGCTTTTTTGTTTACATAGACAAAATACCCTTGTTTGGGTCTAATAAATTAGTTTCAAATCATTTATTTTGTCAGATACTATTCCAAAATATAAGAGCAGGATAAATTTTTAGCCTGATTCCATGCAAATGGAGTATTCAAGGAGGTGAATGAATAGTGAAAATTACAATTTCTGAATTAAAACTGAGGATTTCAGAACCGATTCTGGATGAACTAACACCTTGGGAAATGAAGACTCTTAAAGGTGGTTACACGATGAGAAAAGACAGAATAAATCCGCCAATAACCACTAATACAACTGATCTTTCAACACTATTAAAGGAACTAGACAGTAGTATGGAACAGTGGAAAATCAGTCTCAAGGATACAACAGATAGTTTGATAAACAGGCTTGATTTTTAATATCTGCTGTGAAAAAATTCAATATTTTCCTGATTTTCGTGTGTTTTCAGATTTAGTAACCTGAAGATGCACGATTTCTTATTTGGTAGGGGTTTAGCTCCGCTAAACCCTCGAAATTGCATCGTTTTCGGCTTTGGGAATAACTTATGGAGTAAGGTGCGTCAGATAAAGGAAATCTATTGTTTACCAAATTATCGGGTCTGACGCACCCTACAAGAGATAAAATCCACATTTCATATTTATGAATCTTTGTCAATTCGTAAGCTTTATAAAAGACAGAATTTAGATATTTGTGTCTTTTTTACTGGGTTCAAATCCTTGATTTTTCTGTTTCTGATGAATAAAAATAGTTGTAACGGTTAAGGAAACACCAACTTAACCAATTCACAAATTCCCACTTACAAAAGACAAGTTTTCTTGGAGGAAATTATGGCAAGTATTACTCTTTCTCAATTAAATGTAACTGGTTCTGAATTATTTCAAGATTCCGAAAGCTATCTTAATGATTTGAATGATGCAGCTTCTGTATCAATCAATGGTGGTGGTAGCGGTTTTAGCGATTTTGGTGTTTATGGCGATTTTGGTGTTAAATACTTGGAATTCTTAGTTGATGGATATGCGATCGCTAGTATTAAGCATATTGCTAAATCCTTCAGTGGTGATTCCTACCGCGGCTACTAATTACTTGGCTTTGTAGTTGACTACAAAGCCCCATACAACAATCCAGGGTGAAAAGTAAAAACCAATCTATGTTATTAACATCAGATTGGTTACTAATAATCCTGGATAGTTAATAAAATTGGAGCTGATATTCAGACTGGTGGGGTACATAAATTTACAGACATAAAAATTTAGTTTTTGTAGAGGGAAGAAATGGCTAATGTGACAATTTCTGATCTACATAATGCTCATGAAAAGAAGTTTATTATCAATCTAGATGATATGGATTCTATATCTATCTTTGGTGGTGAATATAATGATGTTCATCAAATACTTAATTATGGTGTAAAAGCGTTGGAATTTGTCGTGGCTATCTATGCTATAGATACTATCTCATTATTAACAAGGGCATTTAAAAAATAAATAATTTTTCATTTATTACGTTAATTATTTACCTAAATCTAGAAATTGACTAAACAATAGGGATTTATTGCACATATTACTATCATTTGAAATCATGCCATTTTTCATAAGTTCTAGTAATGTTTTCAACTACCTGATTGAAAACAAAATTTGTCAGCCAGAAGAGCAGTCATTAAGTAAAATAGAACTTAAATCTGCTAAAAACTTTAATTTATTAATTAGTTTATCAGATGGTAGTCAACTCCTAGTAAAACAAGAGCGTTATGATCGAAATGGCAAAACTTTAGGTGAATTTATAGATGAGTGGAAAGTTCATGATTTTTGCCAAAAATTCCCAGAAATAAGTCATTTACGAGTATCTTTATCAGAAGCCATTCATTTTGATTTAGAAAACTCCATCATTGTCTTTAACTATCTTAATGAATATCAAGATTTAGCCGAATTTTACGCCAAAAATCAGGAATTTTCTGCGGAAATTGCTCAATCAGTTGGTACGACTATTGCAGCTATTCATAGCCTGACAATAAACAACCAAAGCTACCAAAATTTCTTGGGAAATTCTCTAAAATTTCAAAATATTACCAAAGGATTAGATAGAATTACACCACAAATATTTGGTCAACTTCCGGCTGATGGTTTAAAGTTTTTTGCTCTCTATCAACGTTACGATAATTTAGGAAAAGCAATTGCACAATTAAATCAGGTTTTTACTCCCTCTTGTCTTACTCATAATGATCTCAAACTCAATAATATCCTTTTATCTTTGAACTGGGAAACAGAAATTGAAGAGAAATTACCTGGAAATAAAAATATCGTCCGACTAATTGATTGGGAAAGAGGTAATTGGGGAGATCCTGCTAATGATTTGGGAACCATAATCGCTAGTTATCTGCAAATTTGGTTGTATAGCATAGTCTCTAGTAAAACTATACCAATTGAGGAATGTTTGCGTTTAGCTGCTATTCCCCTATCAATGATTCAACCTTCTTTATCAACATTAGTTACGGCTTATTTAACTACTTTTCCAGAAATTTTAGAACTGCGTCCAGATTTTTTGGAATTAGTGATGCAGTTTAGCGGTTTAGCTTTAATTAGAGCTATTCAAGCTAGACTTCAACATGAAAAAACTTTTGATAATTCAGGTATTTGTATTCTCCAAGTTGCTAAGAGTTTATTATGTCGTCCTCAAGCATCTATTCCTACAATTTTGGGAATGGAATTGTCAACAATAACTGCTAAAAATTTATCTCTTGTTTAGAGAAGGAAAGTTTATATGCAAGTATTAGATTCTGTTTATAGTCAACTTTTTCACCTTCCGAAAGAATTACAAACAGCACTGCAAAATATTGTTGATTATTTGGAAATTGAGTCATTTTATGCTATTAAGCATCCAGATTACAAATTATTAGAATTGCCAGAATCATTAATCGCTCGGTTTAAGAATTTATCCTTAGATATTCAAACAAAACATTTGAGTATCCAATTGCGTAATTTTCTTTATAGTGCTTACTACAATGGTTCTTGGGATAACTCCCCTAGTGCTGATACTCAAATAAATAATCTTAGTAATAATAGCTTGTTTGGCATGGATTTGGAATTTTATGAAAGACTACATACAAGTAATACAGGTGGAGGTTATTGGAGTAATAATTGGTTGGTAGTTGAGGAAGAAGAAGATAGTTGTTTAGCAATACAAAAAAATGGTTTAACTTTGCATATTGAGCGGGATTTATATTTATCAGAAATTGATAAATCAGCTAATGTTGGGAATTTAGTGGCAATTAAAATGCCTAAAAATCTAGTTCAGAATGGATTCTATATGGCAGTATCTAATTTAGGTACTCAAGACAATCAAGATATTGTCAGAATCTACTTTAATGTATCCTCAGAAGGAGCAGTATCGGTGATGGAGAATGTGACTAGAGAATTCAATAATATGCAAGTTGCTTTCTCTTTTAAAGCTCTCTATAGTCCTGATCAATATAGACGTTATGATTCAGCAGTGCTTTATTTTAATAAACATGAATATCAAACTATTTACCCGATTTTACAAAAGATATATTTAGAAAATCAAGATAGCTTTTCTCAACAAGTACCTTTGTTTACAAAGCAACTAGCACCGGGGTTAGGTTGTGCTGAAGAACCAACCAATAAACTGGCAGAAAAAGAAAGTTTTGGCACTAATCGTTGTCAAATGATTGCTAATGGTTTGATTGCTGCTTGGCAAGCGGGTAATAATCATCCTGAAAGTCGCATGACAGCTATTTTTGAACAATTTGCATTGCACAAAATTAATCTACAATATCCTTATCTTAATGCTTATTCAGAGGATATTTATACGACCTTAAGTAGATAATAACAAGATCCCCGACTTCTTTAAGAAGTCGGGGATCTAACTTTTTTCAATTTTAACTAGCTTCACTAAATATTTCTATTGGGGAAGGAGGAGAATTTATTTCATCTCCTAATGTGGCGACAATTTCTAATTTATTAATTTGCTCTTTTAACCAATTAGTAAATAAATCTCCGAGAATAGCTACGCGCATTTGTTCATTCAATTCGGGAGCAATAATTTCTTCAACTATAATGATATGGACTCCTTTGGGTGTAATGACTGGTTTAATAATTTCTGGGGGATTAGCGGCAAAAACTGCGGCAGCAATTTCTGGTCTAAAATCACTACGTTTGCGGATACCTTGATATCCTCCAGCGCGACGGATTTCTGGATTTTCGATATATTGACGAGCTACTTCTTGAAAACTAATTTCTCCTTCTTGGAGAGCATAAAATATTTCTAAAGCTAAGTCTTCATCATCTAATATTACTTCATAGGTAACTGCTCCACTATAATCAAGTTGGTGAGCATAAAAGAATGATTCAACTTTCTCGGCAAACAAATGATGAGCTAATTTTGCTGATAGGAGATTGAGATTTGCGATTTCTTCAAAGTTATCTAAGGAAAGATAATGTTTTTGCAACCATGCCCAGGTGTCTTCTGCTTTAATCAGGTTGTTAACTAATCGTAAACTATCTGCGGTTTGTTGTAATTCTGCTATTTCGATGGTAATGCCTTCTTTTTGGGCAGTTTCTGTAATAATGTTTCTAGTGGCGATCGCTTCTAATAAATTAGGGATTTGACAGGATATTTTTAGGTGATAAATAATATCTTCTTGGGATATTTTTACAATATTAGACATGATTTAATCTCCTTGATTTACTAATTTTATTAAAAATTATTTTGAAAAAATAATATTTCAAGAATAATTAACCGCAGATGAACGCAGATAAAGATGGATAAATTAATGGATTTAATAATTTTGTTCTGACTCCTGACTCCTGCTATGGCGTATCTATCATATTTACCTGATATGTTATTTTCTTATCTCTATCTAATGGTAGTTTTAATATTTTTGATAATTTATAGCCGCAGAATTTGAAAATAAAAAACAAAAAAAACAAGATCCCCGACTTCTTTAAGAAATCGGGGATCTAAAATTGTTAACCGAGAGAAACAGTTAAACTTCCTGGTTTAGCTAAATCACCAGTTAACACCACACCCCGATTATTGATGTGTAAATGACGGAGAATTTTGTAAATTGCTTCCACTTCTTCCGCAGCGCCGGACATCTTTGCAAGTTCAGAAATAGAAAGTGCTTTTTTCTGGGTTTGCAACACTTCTAAAACTCGTTTTTGTAAATCCAGAATCACAGCGGCAGCTTTTTTACCAGCTTCCACACCTGGTTGGTGATAAGCATTGACATTTACTAAACTGGCATATAAACCCACAGCCCGTTCATACAATGCAATTAACGCGCCAACTGTGCGAGCATTAACTTGAGGAATGCTGACTGTAATCGAATCGCGGTTATTCTCATACAATGCTTGACGAGTTCCTAACAAGAAACCACAAAGATAATCACCGGAAGTGACTCCAGGATCAACTTCTGTGGATTTTCCTTGACGATCTTCTAAAACTTCAATTAAGGTAGCAAAGAAATTAGGGACACCTTCGCGTAATTGTTGCACGTAAGCGTGTTGATCGGTTGAACCTTTGTTACCATAAACTGCAATCCCTTGAAATACAGTTTTCCCATCTAAATCTTTTTCTTTACCCAAAGATTCCATGATGAGTTGTTGCAAATAGCGGCTAAATAGCAACAGGCTGTCCTTGTAGGGGAGGACTACCATATCTTTTTCACCTTTGCCATTTCCAGAGAAATACCAAGCAAGGGCTAATAAAGCGGCGGGGTTGTTTTTGAGATTGGGGACGCGGGTGGCATCATCCATTTCTTTTGCCCCGGACAGCATGGCACGGATATCTATGCCCTGTAATGCCGCAGGTACTAGCCCGACAGCGGACATTTCTGAGGTACGTCCACCTACCCAATCGTACATGGAGAACCGGGCTAACCAATTTTCAGCTTTGGCGACTTTATCCAGGTTGCTATCTTGTCCGGTAATGGCAACTGCATATTTAGCAAAGTCTAATTTTTGGGCTGTGTAGGCTTGTTTAACCTCAATCATGCCATTGCGAGGTTCGGGTGTGCCTCCAGATTTGGAAATGACTAATACCAAGGTTGTGGCTAGTTTATCGCCAAGTTGGGCAAGAACCCGATCAATTCCGGTGGGGTCAGAATTGTCTATAAAGTGAATTTGTAGGGGTGGTATGTCGGGAGATAGGGCTTGGGCGACAAATTGGGGACCCAAGGCTGAACCACCAATACCAATGGAAATAATATCTGTGAAGCGGCATTCCTTGGGGGGATGAATTGCCCCGGTGTGTACCTGGTCGGCAAAAGCTTCGATTTGTTCTAAGGTTTGAACTATTTCTTGGGTGAGTTCGGGGGTGGGGGCTAAATCTGGATTCCGCAACCAGTAATGTCCTACCATGCGGTTTTCGTCGGGATTGGCGATCGCCCCTTTTTCTAATTCCACCATATCCGCAAACGCTTTGTCAAATTTAGGTTGTAACGATGCCACAAACCCATCATCAAACTGCATCCGACTGATATCTAAATACAGTCCTAATCCCTCGTGTAAATATAACCAATCTTGGTATCGTTGCCAAAGTGCCTGAGCATCCATAAGAGGGAATTCTCAAATATATTGATCAAACTCCAGTTTAATGTATGGTTTTGGCGATCCCTGCTTTGTCTTATACAGTTTGTAATCATCTGCCGAAACATAGGGAAAATGTAATATATATCATCAGTAATTATTCAGATCCATATTTTTCTAAAAAGTTCGGAATTTTGTCCTTCAGTTCAACTCTTCACTATGTTTACTGGGTAAGTATCAAGAGCTTTAATCACTTGACTCATTCTTTCATACAGTGATACTATCTACCCACAATAGGATAAGTAGGTGAATAGAAAAATTTAAAGGTATATAACGAAATGTAAATTCAATAAATACCTTGCACATAGGTTATTTCACCGTTTTTACAAAACTAAACATATATTGTTTTTATTGTGTCTACCTACTTAAACAACGTGGAATATTATGCAATATTTCCCCGAATTTTCCAATGTCCTCTAAGATTAAGGATCAATAAAATGCTAAATAAGATATTATTTTTATTGATATCTTTCAAGAAAGACACAGTAGAACACTTGCTATCTTTAATTAAAAAAATAAATATTAAATTTCTAAAAGTTAACTCAGAATCCCATTCATCGAAAACTAAAAACAACCAAACAGATCAAATACTTGGTGAGGTTCAAGAGTTCTTACTTTTATTACAAAGAGAATGTCATTTATATTTATCTGAAACTCAAAGATTCACAGATATACAAAATGAAATAAAAGCAACAGGAACATATTGGCAAACTTATGACGAGTTAGCTTATGGTGCTAAATTGGCATGGCGGAATAGCACTAGATGTATAGGTCGTAACTATTGGGATTTATTGTCAGTTAATGATTACCGCAGTTTAAATAAACCAGATGAAATATTTGATGCTTTAGTAGAACATTTAAGGTCGGCTACTAATGAAGGTCGAATTAAACCTTTGATCACTGTTTTCGCACCGCAAGAACCTAATCAACCAGGAATCAGAATCTGGAATGAACAACTGATTCGCTATGCAGGTTATGAACAATTTGATGGTTCTATTATTGGTGATCCAAAATATGTAGAATTCACAAAAATTGTTCATAAAATGGGATGGAAAGGAAGTAAAGGCACTCCTTTTGATATTTTGCCAATTGTCATTCAAATGCCTAACCAGCAACCTCATCTGTTCGAGTTACCTTCTGATGTAGTTCTTGAAGTATCAATCCAACATCCTGAATATCCTTGGTTTGCTGAATTGGGTTTGAAGTGGCACGCAGTCCCATTAATTAGCAATATGATGTTAGATATTGGTGGAATTAAATATACATCTGCTCCCTTTAACGGTTGGTATATGGGAACTGAAATTGGATCTCGTAATTTTGGCGATGAATCTCGTTACAACTTGTTATTTATCGTGGCACAAAAATTAGGTTTGAATCCTCGATCTAACTACACATTATGGCGAGATCGTGCTTTAGTAGAATTAAATATCGCTGTTCTTTACTCATTTCAAAAAGCTGGCGTAACTATCGTTGATCATCATACAGAAAGTCGTCATTTTATCCAGTTTGAAAAGAAAGAAAAATTAAATCAAAGATGTGCTTATGCAGACTGGTATTGGATTGTGCCACCGATGTCTGGGTCTGCAACTCCAGTTTTTCATCGCACTTATGAAAATATTGAGTTAAAACCTAATTTCTTTTATCAACCTGACCCTTGGCGACAATCTGATGTTGACCTCAAATTAAAGTGTCCCGTTACCTAAGAGGATGTTTGAAAAGTCCCCCTCCTCGCTTGCGGGGAGGGTTGGGGTGGGGTTCTTGTATTTCACTCAGCCAAGAACCGCTATATTGATGTATCAAAAACTTTTAGATCCCCCTAAAGCCATTTTTCCTAATTCAATCAAGACAAGATTATACACCCGTGCGGGTTCTAAACTTTTGAAGTCCATTAAAAAAGATTCAAAATACACTACAATTTATGGCACTAAGAAGCAGGGCAGCAAATAAATAATTATTACTGACAACTAACTAAACTATGATCGAATATCTGATTTTTCTTGCTATTTCTACCGCCACCTTCGCCCTGTTCGGACTAGGACTCAATCTCCAATGGGGTTTTACCGGTTTAATTAACTTTGGTCATATTGCTTTCATGACTTTGGGTGCGTATACGACGGTTTTATTAAGTCTCAAGGGCGTACCGTTACTGCTATCGGCGGGAATCGGGGCAATTGTTGCCGCAATGCTTGGGTTAGTAATTGGCTTTGCAACTTTGCGGTTACGCGAAGACTATCTTTCAATTGTCACCATTGGTACAGGCGAATTAATTCGATTAATAGTCAATAATCAGGATTTACCCGTAGGTAATACGTGGATATCGGGATCTTTCGGTGTGCAAAGTTATGTTATCCCGTTATCAACAACTCCCAATTTATTTTTCCGCTTGGTGATGATTGGGGTACTAACTTTATTAACAGGAATTACCTTATTTTCTCTATGGCGTTGGGTACGGACTGCTCAAATTTCTGCAAATAATAATATAATTAGAAATAGTAGTCTTAAACAAGAATTTACCTCTCGGTTAATAGTCGGAATTGCTTTAGGGTTATTAGCTACTGCAATTTATATTTCTGGTGTAATTGGACTCTATAATTATAATCCCAAAGCCGGGTTAATGTTGTTCATATTGTTAATTTTAGCTTTTGTCTTTTGGCGGTTGGAAATTTTAGTGCGATCGCCCTGGGGAAGAGTGCTAAAATCTATTCGGGAAGATGAAGAAGTCCCCAAAGCATTAGGTAAAAACGTCTTCTCCTATAAACTCCAATCATTAATGTTAGGTGGGGCAGTTGCCGGCATAGCTGGAGCATTTTTCGCTTGGCAACTAGGCGCAATTTACCCCGATAACTTCCAACCTCAACTCACCTTTGATGCCTGGATTATGGTAATTTTAGGTGGTTCTGGTAATAATCTAGGAACTATTTTAGGTGCGGTTATTTTCTTTGCCTATGATGCCCTCACTAGAGAATTTTTACCCAAAATTGTTCCCCTAGATGTAGAACGGATTGGTGCATTTCGGATTATGTTTATTGGGTTACTGTTAATGGTATTGATGATTTGGCGACCTCAAGGTATTTTAGGGAAAAAGGAAGAACTAACTCTGGGTAAATAATTATAAAACCCGATTAAGAAAAAATTACGGGTTTTATTGTTAAAATAGTTGATACAAGCCGTTTATGGGAAAAATAGCCATGACAGTTGCAACTGCTAAAAAGATGACTTTGGAAGAATTTCTTAATTATGACGATGGGACCGATAATTTATATGAATTTGAGAACGGAGAATTAATTACTATGCCTTCTGAAAGTGAGCTAAATTGTCGGATAGCGATGTTTTTAGTGGCCTATTTTCTGAAATTAGGTATTCCATATTATCGGTTAAGAATGAAAACAGAAATTGCTGTGAATAGTCGGCAGGTGGGGGTGCGTGTTCCTGATTTAGTGGTGTTTTCTGAAGAATTAGCTCAGGTGATGCAGGGGGCTACACGCTCGCTAATTTTAATGGATATGCCGCTGCCTTTGTTGGTAGTTGAGGTAGTGAGTCCAAATCAGGAAAATCGTGATTATCGTTATAAGCGTTCTGAGTATGCAGCGCGGGGAATTACTGAGTATTGGATTGTTGATCCAATTGGGCAAAAAGTGACGGTTTTGGAATGGGTGGAGGGTTTTTATGAGGAGCAGGTTTATACTGGGGATGATATGATTTGTTCGCCTCTATTTAGTGATTTAAAGTTAACTGTGGCTGAGGTTTTACAGGGATGAAATTTGATTAACTCTGACAATTTTTATTTGATAACAATAATTAAAAACCAACAAAAAACCTAAAAATGGTAAATAATATCGAATCACCCCAACTACCTCTTTTAGCTGCAACTGGACTTTGTAAAAATTTTGGCGGCATTAAAGCAGTTCAAGAAGCTAATATTGAAGTGATTAAAGGTAGTATTACTGGATTAATTGGTCCCAATGGGGCAGGAAAAACTACTTTATTTAATTTACTCTCTAATTTTATTCGTCCCGATAAAGGGAGAGTGATTTTTGATGGTGAACCTGTTCATCAATTACAACCATACCAAATTGCCCAACAGGGATTAGTGAGAACTTTTCAAGTTGCCCGGGCTTTATCGAAGTTATCAGTATTAGAAAATATGCTTTTGGGGGCGCAAAAACAAACCGGCGAGAACTTTTGGCAAGTGCAATTTCAACCCCATATTGTTGCTAAAGAAGAAAAGCAACTAAAAGAACGAGCAATGTTTTTGTTAGAATCTGTAGGCTTAGAAAAAAAAGCCCATGATTATGCCGGTGGTTTATCTGGGGGACAGCGGAAACTTTTAGAAATCGGTCGGGCATTGATGACCAATCCTAAGTTAATATTGCTAGATGAACCTGCTGCTGGCGTAAATCCCAGATTAATTGATGAAATAAGCGATCGCATTCTAGCCTGGAATCGTCACGACGGCATGACATTTTTAATTATCGAACATAACATGGACGTAATTATGTCCTTATGTGATCGAGTTTGGGTATTAGCTGAAGGACAAAATCTAGCTGTTGGTAGTCCTACAGAAATCCAAAATAATACCAAAGTTTTAGAAGCATATTTAGGACAATGATATTATATTAGATATGCCCAAAAAAATTAGAGAACTGAAAAATTTATTACTGCAATCAGGTTTTACTTGTCGGACTGGAAAAGGTAGTCATACTAACTGGTACCATCCTTTATTATCTGGACGAGTTACTATATCAGGTAAAGACGGAAAAGATGCGAAAGAATACCAAGAGAAAGATGTTAGTAACGCCATCAAAAGAATAGAAGAAATAAAAAAACCTCAAGAGGAAGCACAAAATGAATAATCATTACACAATCATTATTCAATGGTCAGAAGAAGATAACTGCTTTGTGGTAAGTCTTCCTGAATGGGGAGAATTTTGTCACACTCATGGAGACACTTATGAAGAGGCTTTAAAAAATGCCCAAGAAGTTTTAGAAATGCTGATTTCATCTTATTTAGAAGACGGACAACCAATCCCCGAACCGCAAATTTTAGGGAAGTCATTAACAGCAGCTTAATTAGATCAATTAGATCAGATCCCCGACTTCTTAAAGAAGTCGGGGATCTAGAAATCCACAATCCAACACCCTATGAATCGTAACCTACAAGAAACCCATTTAAACCGCGCCCGTGCTAGTCTTAGACAAGCATTATCTTGGTATGGATATCTCCGTAAATCGGGACAACTAGCCGCAAATCCAGAATTAGCAAGTTTGCTAAAACCAGAAATAGAAACTTTAAATACCACACTCAATAAATTAGATGCCAATGTCATCAGAATTGCCGCTTTTGGTTTAGTCAGTCGGGGAAAATCAGCAGTATTAAATTCACTTTTAGGAGAAAAAATTCTGCAAACCGGACCTCTAAATGGTGTCACTCAATGGCCGCGTTCTGTACCTTGGAAACCCGGAGATAAGGTATTAGTCGAATTAATTGATACCCCTGGTCTAGATGAAATTGCTGGCGATTCACGAGCGCAAATGGCACGAGACGTAGCGCGTCAAGCTGATTTAATTTTGTTTGTGGTTTCTGGGGATATTACTAGAACTGAATATCAAGGATTATTAGAATTACGTCAGGCACAAAAACCCTTAATTTTAGTATTTAATAAAATTGATTTATACCCAGAAACAGATAAAAATGCAATTTATAAAAATCTCCAACAATTAGGCGCAGGAAATATCCAAAATAAACCCTTGTTACCAGATGAAATTGTCATGATAGCGGCTGAACCTGCACCAATGGAAGTGAGAGTAGAATATGCAGATGGAAGTATCACTTCTGAATGGGAAACACCACCACCGCAAGTAGATGAATTAAAGCAAACAATCTTAAATATATTAAATAGAGAAGGGCGTTCTCTTTTAGCTTTAAATGCACTAATTCAAGCTAGAGAATCCGAAGAAAATATTGCTCAAAAAACCGTTCATATCCGCGAAAAAGAAGCAGAAGATATAATCTGGCGATTTAGCCAATATAAAGCCTTAGCTATTGGTTTAAATCCTATTGCTTTTTTAGATGTAATTGGTGGTTTAATTACCGATTTAGCCTTAATTCGGGCTTTAGCTAAATTGTATGGTTTACCTATGACAAGCTATGAAGCCAGTGAACTATTAAAAACAATTTTATTCAGTTCCGGTGGTTTATTATTAAGCGAAATTGGCAGTAGTTTTATATTAGGTTTAGGTAAAAGTACCGCAGCGATCGCCAGTGGTGATAATCCTCTCAATATTACCACTTTTTTCGGAAGTGCGATCGCCCAAGGTGGAATTGCCGGTTATGGTGCTTATACAGTCGGTAAAGCCGCACAACTATATCTAGAAAAAGGCTGTACTTGGGGACAATTAGGCGCTAATACCGTCATTCGGGAAATTCTATCTCAAGTAGATAAAAATACTATTTTGTATCGCTTACAGCAAGAATTGGGCAGTAATTTTGGTGAATTATAAAATTACCTTAACTGTAGGGGTAAAGCACAATGCTAAACCCTGCCTTCTAACTCTTGACTCCTGCTGTATCATGTCATGATTATATCATCATAGAATAAAAAAGTATATAAACTAACTAAAAATAATTATTTGAATTGTTACTCTGAAAAAGAGTTTACCAACTCTGAGTAAAAATTATTCATTATCAATTCTTAAAGCTCCTCATTAACCTTTATCTCCACTAACAAAGGTAACATTATTATGGTATCCCTAAACGAAGTTATCAATGGCAAAAAACCCATTGAAGAAGCGATTCTAGAATCTATTGCAGAAGCCAGAATAACCTGCGAAGAAAATGGTAATAATTCCGCTAATTGTGCAGTAGCTTGGGATATTGTCGAAGAATTGCAAGCAGAAAAAGCCCATCAAAAACAAGCAAAACACCGCAAAACAGCCTTAGAAACCTACTGCGAAATGTATCCAGATGCCTTAGAGTGTTTGATTTACGATCTTTAATTTAGACCAGCAGCAATTCTCATTAAAAATTACGAGGGGGGATAATTCTTCCCTCATAAAACTGCCTTTCTAACTTACTCAAATTCCACCATCCTGCACCGAACAACAGAGGAACAAATGTTTCCATCATCACGAATAAAATTGATTTTGTCTCCACCAAAAAAGCCAACAAAGGACTACTAGCTAAAGCAACGATGCTAAGAACACCACACCAAAATTTTAACTGTTGAATTTTCTTTAAAGCCTGACGACAACTAACACATTTTTCTGTGTGGGAATGATATCTTTCTAGCAGTAATTCTCTATTTAGTAACAGTGGTGGTAAAGATTCGCCCGGAAATGTTTCTCCATGATATTGATTTACCCACTTACGTAACTCAGCCACAAAAGTATCTGCTTTTGTCGCCAAATAAAAGGCTTTATTAAAATTAGCACTACCACCTTTATCTGCTAAATAACGTTCTTGATAATGGAGAAAAATTTGATCATCTTCTAAAACGCCATTTTGACCAATATGGACATACCAACGGGGTCGAATTTTAATAAAAAATCCTGGTAATTTAGACTTGAAATTAAACGGGAAACGGGCAATTATCCGACATTCACCTTTGCGAATCGGCACAGCATAAACAACAGTTAAAATTCTGCCTTTTTCAGCATTAATATCATGCCACATCAACCCAGGAGCAATAAATGTTGTGGAAAGTTTTCCCGATTGTCCCGCTTTTAATCCTTGTTTCCAAATCCCTTCAAAACCATGTTTTCCTGATTCAACTATTTCTAATTCCAAAGGTGCAGCATTGGCACGATTTCCCACTGTCAGATGATGGGTAAAGGCAATATGACTAGGATCAAGGATATTTTCTAATAATGTTAAAGCATCATAAGGAACATCTCGAAAAGTGTTCATAATTACCCATCCTTCTGGTGCTGTTTCTATTGGTTCAATTAGAGGAATTTTTGTATTTGCAGCATTTTCTGGATTCCCAGCATAGACAAATAATAATCCTTGTCTTTCTGTTGTTGGTAAAGATGAAACACAAGCTCTTGGAGAAGTTTCTGCTTTCGCACCTGGTACTTGTTGGGGAATTTTTTGACAACTTCCATCTCCAGCAAATGACCAACCATGATAAGGACATTCTAATAGTCCATCTTCATTAATTCTGCCTTCCGAAAGAGGTGCAAGACGGTGAGGACATTGATCTATAAATACTTGCCAAGATGAGTTTTTTTGATCCCACCAAATTACAATATCTTTACCCAAAAGAGTGAACGGAGTGGGTTTGGATTTATCTAAATCCTGAAGATAGTGAACTGGATACCATGCTTCTGCTAATTCAAAAGCATCTGGGTTACTTCCTCCAGGTAATATTTCTGTTAAAGAATTTTCGTTGCTAAAAGATTGTGTTTGCACCATTTTCTATACTAATTTATTTTCAATAATGTTTAATTTAACATTCTAGCAATAATCATCCCCAACTGAACACTGACAATTCCCAAAATACCACTACCTAAAAAATAACCAGCAGCAGCTAACCAATTACCACGTTGTAATAAGCCAACTGTATCTAAACCAAAAGTAGAAAAAGTAGTATATGCCCCTAAAAATCCTGTAGCAACAATTAATTTAATTTCTGGTGAAATCAGTGCTGTTTTTTCCATAGCTAAAGTTGCAAAAAACCCCATTGCCAAACAACCGCTAATATTAATAAAAAAAGTTCCATAGGGAAAACTAGACCCAAAGCGGTTTGTAAACCACAAAGTTAAATAATAGCGACTTAAAGCTCCAGCTATTGCCCCTAAACTAATGGCAATGGGAATACGAATTTCTACCTGTTGTAACATTATTAATCTTTTATTCAATCAACCTCAAACGGAAAACCGTACTCTAGTGAGAGGTTTTCATCACTGTACCCCAAATTTGCACTCGATACAATCAAGGGGTGGCTAAAAAGATGCTGTTGTCCAGACAAAGTTACAAAAATTAACACAGCATAAGTAGGAGAGTTATCAAGATGGGAAATCAACTAAAAACCGCTATTTTACTGGCTACTCTCAGTGGTTTATTAATAGCAATTAGTTACTGGGTGATTGGTGGTACGGGGGGCTTAGTCATCGGAATTGGGTTAGCCGCAGCAACTAACCTCTTCTCATGGTATCAGTCAGATAAGATTGCTTTAGCAGTATACAACGCTCAACCTGTCACCGCAGCAGAAGCACCCGGACTGTATCGTATCGTCCAAAAACTATCTACCCGTGCAAATATTCCCATGCCGGGGGTGTATATTGTTCCTAGTTCCACTGCCAACGCTTTTGCGACAGGAAGAGACCCTGAACACGCGGCTGTGGCTGTTACTGCCGGGATTTTAGACATCCTCCCAGAGGATGAATTAGAAGGCGTAATTGCCCACGAACTTACCCATATTATCAATCGTGATACCTTAACTCAAGCGATCGCGGCCACTGTCGCCGGTGCTGTTTCCTTCCTCGCACAAATGCTCAGTTATAGTATGTGGTTTGGTGGCGGTTCACGGGATAATGAAAGAGGTGGAAATCCTTTAGGTGTCTTAGCAACAGTTCTATTTGCGCCCATTGCTGCTACTGTAATTCAGTTAGCAATTTCCCGCACCAGAGAATTTTCCGCTGATGCTGGTGCAGCAAAATTAACAGGTAATCCTCGCGCCTTAGCTAAAGCGTTACAACGGTTAGAATCCACAGCTAGACAAATGCCTTTGAATGCTAACCCAGCTTTTGAACCATTATTAATTATTCATCCCATTTCCGGGCAATTTTTGGGAAATCTTTTCTCTAGTCACCCAGCAACTGAAGCCCGTGTAAAAGCTTTACTGGAATTAGAATCGCAACTTATGAGTCGTTAATAATCTATCTTTGGTCATAAGTATATTGATAAATCCCCAATTAACTGATGACCAAATTATGATCATGACAGGTGCAATATTCATCCACAAGTAAACTTTACCAACAGGATGCCGCAACCATGACTACTAACAATATTGAATCTATAGAAATCGTAGAAATTAGTCTTCATACCAGCGAAAATGGTGAGATAGATGAAGTCAAGCAAGAAACTACAGCACTATTGGAAGCAATTAAAAACCGCGCCCAAGCTGAAGCCGAATCTGCCGGTACTATTACCCGTGAAACCTATTTAAATGCTGTGCGTCAGGTGCGGGAAGCTATTGAAAGAGATAAACTCATTGAACGCGATCGCTTAGAATATTCTTGGGCAAAAATTCAAGAAGAATTAGAGCATAATTGGAAATTACTGCACAAAGACATCACAGACTTAGGCGATAGATTTCAAAATGCTGCTAAAGCAGCTTGGGAAACTTTCAATGCCCCTCCTGATCAAGATTAATATAGCGGGTATGCACTCTTTGTGAGATCCATTAACCACATCGTCAAGCCTGTAGGGGCGGGGTTCCCCCGCCCTCCATTGTATTACTGAAGATAACTTCTAAAATAATAACATCTAGGGATATAGCATAATTGAATCCCTTTTTTTTAAAACTATATAGCGCTTACTTAACAAATCTAAACCCTTAAAAATAAATCTTTTCAAAGATATTCAAAGTCGATAATCGGCAAAAATAAACATTGATAATATAAAAAATCAGGCAGTTTTTCATGTTCTAAATAATTCTTTCTTCTTTCTGACTCCTGACCCCTAACTCCTAACGTAAGTGGGGAAGAGGAGATTACAAAAACTGCTTTTCCTCTTCCCTATTCTTATTTGAAAGCAACTTTCACATTAGCAACAGCAACTTCCTTAGTAGCTGCTTCAATATTCACCGTTGCAGGTGCATTAGAACCCTTAAACCACAGTAGTACAGCAGGAGCTACGCCTAACGCCACACCTAGCAATACCGGGATAGGAAACCCAGCCGCCAAACTCATCACTGTCGCAAAACCAAAATTACCTAAATAGACTAATAAAGGAACATTCAATTGGTAATTGTCCAACTTAATCGGGCTTTTGCTCCATAACAAAGCCGCGACAGTCATAAATAACGACCCAGTACCCATCCAACCAGCAAAATTCTGGTAAGGCATTCCAAAGAAAGCCCCAGGTTGTTGCCAATACCAGAAGGGAAGAGAAGTTTGACTCATGGCTGGGTCAAGCACAAAATCCCAAGAAGTGAGCAGTAAAGCCCCCAAAACAATTGCTCCCACGTGACGGAACAAAGTGGGTTTTTTATCTACCTCTAAACCCGCCCGCGCCAACACATAAGAAACTAATCCTACATAAAACCATGAAAGGGGAATTGTAAAAGGCACTAACCCGGAAATTTTATAACCCAAACCACTCAAATAGCTGTAGTGACCAAAAGGAAAACCAGTGCTAGTCCCTAGTAATTCACTAGTCAAAGAAATCAATACAGATGGGATTAAAAATCCTAAAGCGCGTCCTAAACCTAAGCTTCGGTAAGCATAGAGGAACACTCCCAGCGCTCCTAAAATCATATATACCACACCGCCGCCCGCCATGCTCCACTGCATGACGCTTTGTCCAACTTCTGATAAGCTGACAATCATCTCAGCATTGGGAATAACAATCAGTATCCCCACCAGTCCAAATACCATAGAAACGATATGACCAATTAGGCATACGCGCTCGACGATAACAAGTTGTCTCATGATCAATCCTTAATGATATGCCAGATGGCTACTCAACTGCTAACAGTTTACAAATATTTATGAACAATTTGACTAAATGTTGATATTTATTCTCTCAAAATGGGAATCAAGAGTGAAATTCAACCTTTAGAAACCTTATAGGTTCAGTAAATCTGTGAAATAATGAATGCAACTGATATTGAAAATACCAGTATATAACGATTTGTAACTGAGTGGGGTACAGAACTTTTAAAGTTATAACAACCGCCAAGTTTATAAGAACTAGGGGAGAAATTTCCTTTTTCTGTCCTTCTGACTCCTAACTCCCGCTATATGTCAATTTTGAAAAAAATTCCTTGGTTTTCTTTAACACTTGTATTTTTGAGTTACAGTACATTAGGCTGGGTGATATTTGAAGAAAAAGCCCCTTGGTATGTACGGCTGATAACTGTGCTAACTATCCTGCTGTCCCTGATTTCCATCACCAATCCTTGGTTAAAACTCGATGATTATTCTCATATTTTCTTCAAGTCAAACGCTAGGACTTTTTTGGTGGCTATCTTAGCAGCTTTCCTATTTTTTCTAATGATTGCCTGGTTTCGAGTATTTCTTGATACTTTACTTATTATCTGTGCCACTATTTTGGCTAAAATAGACTTTCAATCAGTTGGTTTAAAACCAGCACTAGCTTTTGGCTATATATCTTTTTGCTCACTGCTTGGTTTAGGATTGGGCGCACTTATCAATTACTACATTTAGAATTAGTCATTAGTCACTAGTCATTAGTCATTAAATTAATAACTAATGGCCAATAACTAATAAATAACTAGCTGGCTACAGCTTCTACAAGTTCTACCGCTACTGGATAAACGCTAACTTTCTTCTGGCTTTTACCTCTTCTTTCAAAGGTAACTACACCATCAACTAAAGCAAACAAAGTATCATCACTACCGATACCAACATTGTTACCAGGATGAACCTTAGTACCACGTTGACGGACGAGAATATTACCTGCACGTACAGTTTGTCCACCATAACGCTTTACACCTAGTCGTTGAGCATTAGAGTCACGACCGTTTCGCGTACTACCCGTTCCCTTCTTATGAGCCATGATTTCCTCTTTTCTATTTACTTTATTTATCCCAGCTAGTTATCTAGTTTAGGCTAGGAAAAAGATGATTAATTATTGGTAATTACATTACTCTTTATCACCTCTTGCCTATTCCCTAACTAGCAACTTAACCTTATTTATGATTCTTCTGCGGTTTCTTCCACGAAATCAGCATTAATAACGGGACTTTCAGCCATTGTTGGGGCTTCTTCGTAAGCTAAAACTTCGCCGTTAAGATTGATAGAATTAATCAAAAATCTGGTAATTTCCTGGCGATGTCCCCGTTTTTTGCGGGTTTTCTTTTTAGGTTTCATCTTATACACCAGGACTTTGCGACCTCTGAAATGTCGCATAATTGTCCCTTCCACTGTTGCGCCTTCTACTAAAGGTTGTCCAATGGAAACTGCGCCTTCGTGATGTACAAGTAATACTGCGTTGATGGTAACTTTTTCATCTGGTTCAGCGGTTAGTAGTTCAATGTCGTAAAAGCGACCTGCTTCTACTTTCATTTGTTTACCGCCAGTTTCAATAATCGCGTAGGTCATTAAAATCGTCCTTGAGTTGCCGTACAGGTAGCTGACTATAATCTCCTGTAGAGACGCTATTTATAGCTTTTGCCAGCCTTTGAAGTATGTCTACCTGATCCGAGCAGGAATTAGACAGACAATCTAATATATTACCCGATTGATAGCTAATCAGTCAACCTTTCAGAAAATATAATTTTATTTTCCACTAATTTACGAAAAGGTAATTCTTGAATTTGTAGTTGATCATGACACAGATGGAAAAATTTTTAACTAATCTGAGCGACTTAATAGGGTTGCTCGGATTTTTTTTACATATAATATCACGCAGGGAAATTCTCTCTAACAAAAGTTGATCAATTAATTGTGCTATGGTTAGTATGAGATTTCACCTTGTATTTTTTAGTAGTATATCATTTATTTAGATTCGGTATTTTGGCATAACCACCAAAATTTAGTTTTTCCTGAGAAATCCCTAAGAATTTTCTAAGCAAAATATCATCTTTCTGAATATGATTTTTTAGCTAATCATAATTTTAAATTATATTATTTAAGTAATAATGAATTTAAAGGTTGAGACAATAAATATTTTATCCGTTAACATATTGAGGAATTTTAATCATGAAACTAAGCCATTTGTTGACTTTGAGTTTATCTTCTTTTGTGATATTTAGCTGTGTTCAAGAAGGATCAAATAATCAATCTAATGCCAATCCATTAGCTAGTAATACATCTATTCGCAATTCTTCAATTCAAACTGACTCTTTAGCTCAATCAGAAAAATCTCAAGATGCAAAGGTTATTAGCTCAGGTGCATTTGTTTCGGGAGAGCATACAACTCAAGGAGCAGTTAGTATTATGACAAAAAATGGTAAATCATTTCTAGAGCTTAACCAATCATTTAAGACTTCTAAATCAGGTCCAGATTTAGTGGTAATTTTACATCGTTCCAATGATGTGATTAATTCGACTAAACCTCCAGCATATCCTTTAAAAAGAGGAGATTATTTTGTTTTAGCTCCTTTAAAAAAATATAGTGGATCTCAAGTATATTCAATTCCTGATACTATTAAATTAACAGACTATAAATCTGTTGGTATTTGGTGTCGCAAGTTTAATGCTACGTTTGGTGCTGCTAGTACACTGCGGCGTAAGTAAATGAACCATTTTCAAGCCTTGTAATCAATCAAATTTTCGGAGCTTTTAATGGTCATGTTATTTATGCCAACCTGTACTAGTTTGAGTAGTTAAATTTCAAAAGTCATATTTTGACTGCAATTATTGTTCATATCAGCAACTTATTCAAGAAGTAGCTGATATTGTTCGTCAAAGCCTGATTATAAGGTAAACTAATGGAATTGACTGATAAACATTAGTGACATTATGCCAGCATTTTTATTAGAGGTCGGTACAGAAGAATTACCCGCAGGTTTTTTGAGTGATGCTATTGTACAATGGCGATCGCACATTCCCGAAAGCCTAGAAACCCACAATCTCCCCAATACCGTTGTTGAAGTCTATGGAACACCCCGCAGGTTAGCAGTTCTCATTACCGGTTTACCTTCCCAACAAGCAGACAGGGAAGAAGAAATCAAAGGACCACCCGCACAAGCAGCTTTTAAAGATGGACAACCCACTAAAGCCGCCATTGGTTTTGCGACTAAGCAAGGTGTAGATATTTCCGCTTTAGAAATTCGTCCCACAGACAAAGGGGATTTTGTTTTTGTCAACAAACAAATTTCCGGTCGTCCCATAGCCGATATTTTAACCGAACTTGTACCCCAATGGGTTTGGAACTTAGAAGGTAAGCGGTTAATGCGTTGGGGACATGGTGACGCTAGATTTTCCCGGCCAATTCGGTGGTTAGTCACATTGTTAGATGGGGAAATTTTACCATTACAATTAGAAAATGGGGCAAAAGTTGTTAAAAGTAACCGAATTTCTCGCACCCATAGAGTCTTACACCCCGAACCTGTCAGCATTTCCCACGCTACAGAATATGTGAAAACATTGGCTTCCGGTTATGTAAATGTTCCCCCAGAAAACCGAGCCGAAATCATCACAAATCAAGTCAAAGCAGCCGCCGAAAAACTAGGCGGATATACCCCAATTTACCCCGATTTACTAGCAGAGGTTGTCAATTTAGTTGAATATCCTACAGCAGTTATCGGACAATTTGAAGAAGAATTTCTCAACTTACCCAAAGAAGTAATTACCGAAGTTATGGTAAGTCATCAGCGTTATTTTCCCGTTTTCAAAAATGCTGCTTGTCAGGAATTGTTACCCAATTTTATCACTATTAGTAACGGAGATCCTGCCAAATCAGATATTATCGCTGTCGGGAATGCCAGAGTAATTCGAGCGCGGTTAGCAGACGGTAGATTTTTCTATGAAGCCGATTTAGCTAAACCCTTAGAAACCTATTTACCCCAATTAGAAAAAGTCACCTTCCAAGAAGATTTAGGTTCAGTTCGCGTCAAAGTTGAAAGAATAGTTAAAAATGCCGAAAAGATTACTACTCAATTACAATTAAATCCCAGCCAAAGCCAGAATATACAAAGAGCCGCATTACTTTGTAAAGCAGATTTAGTTACGCAAATGGTCTATGAATTTCCCGAATTACAGGGAATTATGGGCGAAAAATATGCCTTAGCAAATGGCGAAAATCCAGAAGTTGCAAAAGCCATTTTCGAGCATTATTTACCCAGAAATGCTGATGATATTTTTCCCCAAACTCTCACAGGTCAAGTTATCGGTTTAGCTGATAGATTAGATACTTTAGTTAGTATATTTGGTTTAGGATTAATTCCTTCCGGTTCATCAGATCCTTTTGCATTGCGTCGCGCAGCAAATGCCATTGTTAATATTACCTGGTTGGCGAATTTGCAAATTAATTTATCAACCCTTTTAGAACAAATCGCCACAGATTTCGCTACAACTTTTAACAAAGATGCCAAATCCTTAATTAAAACTTTGCAAGAATTTTTCCTGCAACGGATTCGCACCTTATTACAAGATGAAAAACAGATAGATTACGATTTGGTAAATGCAGTTTTGGGAGAAAATGATCCCGAATATACAGAACGTGCATTAACTGATTTATTAGATGTCCGCGATCGCGCTCTCTATTTACAACAAATCCGCAAAGATGGTACATTAGATAAAATCTACGAAACTGTCAACCGTTCCACACGCCTCGCAGCACAAGGAAATCTAGACTTTCAACAACTAGAACCACAGTCTTTAATTAATCCCCAACTCTTCCAGAAAAAATCCGAATCAGGATTTTATAACGCTTTACTTGAATTAGTTCCCCAAACCCAAGCAGCACAAAAGAATCGGGATTACCAACTGTTAGTAACTGCACTAGCAAAAATCGCTCCTACCGTCAGTACCTTTTTTGATGGTGAAGATAGCGTTTTAGTTATGGACTCAAATCCCGATATTAAGCAAAATCGCTTAAATTTGCTGGGATTACTGCGAAATCACGCCCGTGTTCTGGCTGACTTTGGCGCAATAGTCAAAAATTTGTAGCATAAAGCAACAAAAAGTGGTGTAATTTCTGCAAATTAACACTACAATAGGGGAGCTTAACCAGGGATGCTACATAGTCTATGCCAGAAGCGTTAATTATTGGATTCGGAAAATCCGGTGTTGCTGCGGCAAGATTGTTGAAACAGGAAGGCTGGGAGGTAGAACTTTGCGACAGTAGCACCTCCCCAACCCTCCTCGAACAACAACAACAACTCGCCAGCGAACATATCACCGTCAAATTAGGACACAAACCAGAATTCACCAGTTCTGATATATCCAAGTTAATAGTTGTCAGTCCCGGAGTTCCTTGGGATATTCCTATTTTAGCCAAAGCGCGAGAACTAGGCATAGAAACTATTGGCGAAATGGAACTAGCTTGGCGACATTTACAAGATATTCCTTGGGTAGCAATCACCGGTACAAATGGTAAAACTACCACCACCGCGTTAACAGCAGCCATTTTCCAAACAGCAGGATTGAACGCTCCCGCCTGTGGTAACATTGGTTACGCTGCTTGTGAGGTAGCAATAGAGGCAAGAGGCAATACTTCGACTTCGCTCAGTAACCAGAGGCAAGAGGCAAGAGGGAATACAGAAAAAAATTCCGTTGATTGGATAATTGGCGAACTTAGTAGTTATCAAATCGAATCTTCTGTGACATTAGCGCCTCGAATTGGGATTTGGACAACCTTCACACCAGATCATTTAGCTCGTCATAAAACATTAGAACATTACTATAATATCAAAGCCAAATTATTACATAATTCCCAAATTCAAATATTTAATGGTGATGATATTTATTTGAGCAAATTAGGATTAAATCATTGGCCAAATGCCTATTGGACAAGCGTTAAAGGTGAAAAATTCCTAATAGGTGAAAAAGGCTTTTATATAGAAAATGGCTGGGTAATTGAAAAAACTACCACTACACCTCAACCCATTGTCGAGGTATCTGCATTGCGAATGGTAGGAGAACATAACCAGCAAAATCTCCTCATGTCCGTCGCCGCCGCTAGATTAGCAGGTATAAATATTGCCACCATTTCTCAAGCTGTGCGTGAATTTCCTGGTGTTCCCCATCGCTTAGAACATATCTGCAATTGGCAAGGAATTGACTTTATTAATGATAGCAAAGCCACCAATTACGACGCAGCCGAAGTGGGTTTAGCATCTGTGCAAAGTCCTGCCATTTTAATCGCTGGTGGAGAAGCCAAAGCCGGAGATGATACCGCCTGGTTAGCGCAAATTCAAGCCAAAGCCGCCGCAGTCTTACTCATAGGTAAAGCAGCACCAGCATTTGCTCAACGTTTGCAAGATGTAGGATATAGTAATTATTACATAGTGGAAATAATGGAAAATGCTGTATCTATGTCTGCGGAATTAGCTAAAAAACATCAAGCCTCTGTAGTATTATTATCTCCAGCTTGCGCTAGTTTTGATCAATATCCTAACTTTGAAATGCGCGGTGAAGACTTTCGGCAATTGTGTCAAAAATATCTAACGTAAGTTGCTAGTTAGAGAAATTGTCAGAATCAGGATATCCAGGATTAAAGGATGAACAGGATGAGAACTGGAATTTTATCACCTAAAAAGAATACCGATTAAATAAACCACGAAGACACGAAGAACACGAAGGAAGAAGAAAAGAAGATAGGTAATTTTTCACTGGGAAGGGAGTAGATTAATAACCAGATACAAATATTACATTGTATTAATTTGACTTGTCACTTTAGTACGCCGTTTAGTTATTATAAATAACTAAGTAGATTGGTAACAATCAACTGTAATATGTAGTTAATTTAATTTAACCCGCAACCAAAGGATAATATATGGCTGACTTGGAAAGTCTACTTAGTAATTTGCCAAATATTCTTGATGAACTTAATCGGTTCTACCGCTCCCTTTATGGAGAAAT
>NZ_VIKX01000214.1 GCF_009711935.1 Dolichospermum sp. UHCC 0259
TGTTGTTAGTTTCAAATTTCAATTCTTATTTTTGACTTTTGACTTCCGCAAGGTTTTCCTGGTGTCTATGGCGCGGTGGAACCACACTGATCCCTTCCCGAACTCAGAGGTGAAACGCTGCTGCGGCGACGATAGTTTAGGGGTAGCCCTACGTCAAAATAGCTCGATGCCAGGTTTATTATTCCAACTAAAAAACCCTTCTCTATGAAATAATAGAGAGGGGTTTTTTATCATTTATACAGGTAATTTTAATATCAAAACCACTTTATATTAAAAAAATCGTCAACCAACTTATTAAACCACCTATCCATCCCTATGATGGATTTGCCAACATCCATACTGAAAAACCTCCATATTGGTTTGATTATTAGTGTATTGATAATCATAGATATGGAAATGAACAATAACATTAATAACAAACAAACTAAGCTAATTGGGGAAATTAAGGGATAAAATAACCATACTGACGGACTATGTTCAATAGTGTTAAAACCCCGCCAGGAATAACCTTTACTAGTATCAAAAAATAAAAGATTGCGACAATCTAATCCAAGAGCAACGGTGGCACTTAAAATACACCCAACGGGACTTCCTATGACAAAATACTGTATTGAATCAGAAGTTACAGTTTTATTTTGTAAGGACATCAAAAGCAGGATTGCATTTCCTATGAATAAACCAAGTATTAGCCAATTGAAGATAAATTTCCACCGAAATCCGACTTTAACTTCATCCATTTTGTGTTCTCCTTGTGAATCATTATAATTAATTTTTAGGTGAACTTTAAGCAGGGAAGTAGAATTTTACTTTTCTTAAAATTCACCCTTTATTAGTTAGCAATAAATCAATCATTGCTTCACTAAGTTTGCCTCCTGCAAGCTGATCAACCCATTGCCATTGACCATTACAATTATTTTCTAGAAATATATATTGATAATCAGGTGTAACAATAAAATCCATAGCTGAAAAAGCTAATCCTTGATGTTTGACAAATTGAAAGATTTGTGTTTTTAATGTATCAGGAATCTTCACTAATTCCTGCTTCATTTTTGCAGGTGCTAAACCTCGAAAATCAATTTGTGAAAGTTCGTTATCCTGAGAGTACATTGCTAAGGCAAAAATTTGATCACCAATTACATTAACTCTTAATTCATAAAGTTTTTCTATGTATTCTTGAAATAAAGTAGGACATATTTTAATACTTTCTAAATTTTCTTTAACCTCATGTAAATTAACGATATGTGTATATAAAGGGAAAATATGGCCATCAATTTCAAAACTAGCCTCATCTAAACTTTTTGTACAAACTTTAGGTACTTGTTCAAAAAAATTCAGCACTTCTTGAGGATTATTAGTTACTAAAGTTTTAGGAGTTTTCATTCCTAAGTTTTGAGCTAATTTTATTTGCTGTAATTTAATTCTAGCTCGATGCAAAGAAGGTAAAGGATTAACCCAACGTGCTGTATCATGGGTGCAAAAATAAAAACCTCTTAAAAGAGCAGTACATTGTGATTTTATAAAAGCTGAAGTTCCCTCTTCTAGATGAGAAACTTCTATTTCTTTTGGTCTTCTAAACCAGACACTCAAAACTTCTTCAGAATTAAAACTACGTTGAGAGTCGAGAATTTTAACTTCAAAATTAGAACCATTTGTTGATATTTCTGTGTTTAACCATAAATCTTCTGTATTTAGTCTAATAACTCGATCTTGCAAATTACGTTGATTTAGTTTATAAATTACTAAATCAGCATGAGAATCTTGCTTGGAGGTTACAATTAAAACTATTTTTCTTGACATATAAAATTTCCTTTATTTAATTTAAGTTTTACGGATAATTGATAAATACGACTGTTGACAAATTCAGATGCTAATAAAGAGTAATTTTTAATATCTACAAATTCTTGTATTTGATCGTTAAAAGCGTGTTGTCTCAAAATTCCTTCTAATATAAATCCAGATTTTTCTAACAGTTTAAAACTGGAAGAATTAAAATCATATACCTGACAAGTAACTTTATTCATTTTCATTTCTGAAAAGATAAAGTTTAAAAATAAGTAAAGACCTACTGAACCATAGCCTTTACCTAATAAATCAGGATCTACTCCACCAAATAAAGAACATCTTCTTGTTTTATGATCATCTATCAAAATGCTGCAAAATCCTACTCTTTGATTAGTTTCCTTATGATAGAGAATCAGACGAATTAAATCAGGGTAATCACCATAAATCTTCTGATTGATGTACTGTGTTTTGTCAATCTCAGAATTATATAAATTCAAGTCAAACATTAATGACCATTCAGGAGAGAAAAAACATTTGAAATAAAAATCTTGATCTATTGTTGCTAACGATTTCCTAATTCTTAGATTTTTAAACATAATTTGTTACTGAAACCCTGTTTGTAAGAATCAGGTTGGTTATTATTATTAAATTAAAACCAACCAAAATAGATTAAAACTTAATTTTAATCAGTACCTTTATCATCATTATCTTCATCTGAATCTGATAAAGGGAACCCGGTTGTCTTAGCAACCATGCTTGTAGTAGTTGGTTCACTTGGTCCGCCCATTTCTATAAGAGATGAAACTTGAGTTTGCGGATTATAATCCCACTTATCAGGAACAGGTTCATATCCTCTTTCCTTAAAGTCAACGTGATCACGATAGAGCATTCCGATTGGTGTTGTCGTTTTCATAATAGGTTATTTTTTGTATGTACCTATACTTTATACTTTAGTGTTAAGTCTTGTACAACCGGATTTTACCGGAAGTTTTATAAAAGAATATTCAGCAAAAAACCGGAAAACCCAGAAAAAACCGGATCAAGTTCGGGTATAATTACACCAAACCTTTACCCGGTATAAAATCAATGGATGTAAATGAAGCGTTACAATTTGCTGATCAGTTAGTTTTTGAACATACTGGTAAGCACTTAGATGGTATTCAAAAGGCTGTAGTGGAGGGAACTTGGCAAAGAGACACTTATGAAGATATTGCTAAAAAATATAATTTAACCGAAAAGCATTTATCAGATGTAGGTTATAAGTTATGGTCACTTTTATCTGAATCATTAGGTGAAGATATTAAAAAAACCAATTTTCGTTCTACATTTGAAAGATTAAATATTGAATCATCTCAAAATCCAAATATTTGTATTGGTAATAATTATTATTATAGTTCGCAAACATTAAATCAACCTAATAAAGAAGATGATAAAATTAATATAAATACTGAATCTAAATTATCTGTTTACGATTTAACTTTAGCTCCTGAAATTATAAAATTTTATCAACGTGGGACAGAATTAGAAAAACTTTCTGATTGGATATTTAAGCAAAATACTCGTTTGATTTCAGTGTCAGGATTATATGGAACTGGTAAAACTACTTTAGTTAAAAAATTTATTGATTTAAACTTACATGAATTTGTAGTGGTTATTTGGAGAAGTTTAAAATATCCTCAACCTTTAGATTTATTTATTTCCGATTTATTGAATGTTTGTCAACAAGAACCTCAAGCAACTTTAGATAAACGATTAAAACAATTATTTGATATTCTTGCGAATCAAAAATGTTTAATTATTCTTGATAATTTACAAAATATATTTATTCCTGGTAAATTTGCAGGACAATACAAAGTTGAATATCAAGATTATCAAAACTTTTTTACTATGATTACAGAGGTTAAACATCAAAGTCATGTAATTGTTATTAGTCAAGAACAATGTCCAGAAATGGAATGTTTAGATGATGAATTATGTCCGATTAAGTCTTTAGAGCTATCAGGATTATATAATGTTGATATTCTCCAAAATAGAGGATTAAAAAATGAAAATACTTGGTTAAACTTAATTGATTTATATGCAGGTAACTTGATTGATTTAAAAAGTGTGAGTATCTTAATTAACAAGAATTACGATGGTCAAGTTGCTGATTTTTTAGCTGAGAATACTTTGCATATTACTAATCAGATGCAATCTCGTTTTCGGGATGTGTTTAACCATTTATCACTCCAAGAAAAAGAAATAGTGTTGCATTTAAGTAAGTTTGACATACCTATTACTAGAGACTGTTTAAAAGAGGGTTTAAATTTATCTGTTGTTGATTTTAATAATGGGTTACAGTCTTTACAACAAAGGTATTTAGTCACGAAAATAAGAAATAATACAATCTTGTTTCAATTATATTCAGTTTTTAAGGAATATGTTAAAAACTCTTCTAAAGTTGACAATCATCAATTTTAGAATAATAAGCTCTAATTTGTTAAAGCGACTTGAGGTAAAACCTGATTTAATTTACCACTACGATAGCCTTCTAAATCCAAGGTGACATAGATAAATTTCGGCTTTAGTTACCCCAGTTTTCGCCAAAGAACGCAAATTTAATAACCTGCAATCCTGATTTAACCTGGAATGGTGCGTTACGCTGTCGCTAACACACCCTACTTTTGCACTACTTTTGGGGAGGTGAAATTTGGTAAATACAATTTATGGTTGTTGACCTTTTGATGTATATTACCTAATGGCACAATTAAACTAAAATCATGGATGTTTTACTAATTACATAGGAATCCTATTTGATTTCTAAACAAGACTCAGAGAGAATAGGGTGAGGTATATCAAGTCTAACAAGGAATAATAATAAGTCAGCATTCACCAACTGCAATACGTATTAGAGTATCAGCCGTGATCATATATCAAACTCCACCAAGATTATTCCTCTATCAAACGGTAATTATCAGGAACTTTGGGAATGAATAAATTTACTTTATCTGTTATTTTGTTGAATAGTCTATTTGTTTCTATAGAAACTGCTCATGCTAAATCATTAATAAATAATTACAATAATGCAAATCTAGAAATAGAGAAAAAAATCGCTAATGCGAATGAAATTTCTCAAAAATTAAAATTACCATCGGCAAAGATAGCAGTTATTGATCAAAATAATCAGGTAAAACAACAAAATTTCGTTTGGGTATTTAGAGATTTAAAGGAGGTGGGAAAACAACCATTTCTCCAAGTTAAGACGGTAACAGAGAAACCAAAAACTAAACCTGAATCTAAATCACCGAAAGAAGATGAATTAGAGGATTTTGCAGAAGTTACGAAGGATACTCAAAAATCAGAGGGAATCTTTACTATTTATCGTCATAAGCATAAGAATAAAATCTATCTAGAAATTAAACCAGAACAACTTCAAAAAAACTTTATTGCAACTTCCACTTTAGAATCGGGAATCGGTGAAAAAGGTATTTATAGTGGAATGCCATTGCAAGACTTTTTATTCTATTTTCAAAAGGTAGATAATCAGTTACAATTTGTAGTTCGTAATGTTAATTTTCGGACTCGTGAAGGAGATCCTCAAGCTAGATCAGTAGCTAGATCATTTAGTGATTCTGTGCTGTACACTATTCCTATTAAGAGTATTAATTCACAACAAAAAACAATTCTAGTTGATTTAGGTGATTTATTACTGACAGATTTAGCAGGATTAGCTACTAATTTAGAATTAGCTGCTAGTCCTGATCAAGGTTATCTTGGTAATGCGAAAGTATTTCCTGGTAATTTAGAAATTGAGGCGATTTTCAATTTTACTAGTGCTGGTAAGGATTTGGATGTTTTAGCTGATAGTCGCGGTTTTACCTTAAAGGTGCATTATAGTTTATCGGAATTACCACAAACTAAATATCAACCTCGGTTAGCTGATGAACGGGTGGGTTATTTCCTCACAGCTTATCAAGATTTATCTAAAGATAAACGAAGAGATCCTTTTGTTCGTTATATTAATCGTTGGAATTTAGAAAAACAAGATCCTACAGCCGCAATTTCTCCACCGAAAAAACCGATTGTTTTTTGGATTGATAATGCTGTGCCTCTAGAATATCGTGAGTCTATCAAAGAGGGAGTTTTGATGTGGAATCAAGCCTTTTTGAAAGCGGGATTTAAGGATGCTATTCAAGTTGAACAAATGCCTGATAATGCTACTTGGGACCCAGCCGATATTCGCTATAATACTATCCGGTGGATTAATACGGTGGATGGTTTTTTTGCGATGGGTCCATCTCGTGTTAATCCCTTAACTGGGGAAATTTTGGATGCAGATATTCTGATTGATGGTAGTTTTGTCCGATTATTAAAAAATGATTATCGGCAAATTATTCAACCTCAAAATTCACAAACTAATACTTCTTTATCAAGATTAGTTAATAATGAAGGTTTGTGTGGACAAGGTAAGCAAAAATCGCTAAAATCATTAGGCAATTTGTCTAAATTGGCGACAGATTATGATTTATGCTACGGTATGGAGGCATCTAATCAGTTGGCTTTTGGTTATTTGGCAATGTCTATGTTAGGAAATAGTCCACCAAGTCCAAAGCAGTTAAAAGATTATATCCATCAATATTTACGTTTAATTATTACCCATGAGGTTGGTCATACTTTGGGTTTGCGGCATAATTTCCGGGGTAGTACCTTACTCTCTCCGATTGAGATGAATAATCCAGAAATTACTCGGACTAAAGGGATGACAGCATCGGTCATGGATTATATTCCTCCTAATATTGCTCCTGATGGTGTCAAGCAGGGAGATTATTTTCCCAATCAGGTGGGACCTTATGATGAATGGGCAATTGAGTATGGTTATACTCCCAGTCAAGCGATAACTACCCTGGGAGAAAGGTCGTTTTTAGCGGCAATTGCGGGACGATCTAACCAACGGGAGTTGAGTTATGCTCCTGATGAGGATTTATCTAATAGTGATCCAACTGTGAATCCTTGGGATCATAGTGGTAATGTGTTGGTTTATTCTCAGTCACAATTGGCTAATACGCGGCGGATGTGGGAACGATTAAATCAGGGATATTCTATAGATACAGAGAATGCTAGTGATGTAGAGGAGCGTTTCAATAGTATTTTGAGGAATTATTTACAGCATTTATACTATATAAGTAAGTATATTGGTGGGCAGTCTTTTTACCGAGTTAAGCCCAGTGATGCTAAGGGACAAGTACCATTTGTGCTGGTGCCGGTAGAAGAACAGCGACAAGCATTAATGATTATGCAAAAGTATGTTTTTGTGGAAGATGCTTTAAAGTTTCCCCCGGAATTACTGAATAAGTTAGTACCTTCGCGGTGGTTACATTGGGGGACTAATATTCAAGTCGGACGGTTAGATTATCCGATTCATGATTTAGTGTTGTTGGTGCAGACTGCGGTTTTACGGGATTTATTGGCAAGCGATCGCCTAACTCGGATTAAGGATCTAGAATTAAAAAGTGCATCAGGAAAATCTCTCACTTTGCCGGAATTATTTGATACTTTACAAACGGGGATTTGGTCGGAGGTTTTAAAACCTCAAGGTAAAGTGCAAATTTCTAGTTTGCGAAGAGGTTTACAACGGGAATATCTGAATGTACTGATGGGAATGGTGTTGCGAAAAGAATCTGCTCCTGAAGATGCGCGAACTTTGGCTTGGTATAAACTCAAACAGTTAAATAATCAATTAAGACGGGTGAATTCTGAAGATAAATATACTCAAGCTTTTTTATTAGAAACACGCGATCGCATTGAGAAGACTTTAAATGCACCTTTGGTAGGGAATTAATCTGCTACATAAGATCCCCTATTTCCTCTTTTACCAATTATCAATTGATATAGGAAGTAGGGGATATCAGCCTTTTATAGAAAAAAAGCGGGAAAGAGTCGTTTTTTCTTTAGCTAAAAATTTATGTTAGCATATATTAGTATGCAATGAAAAATTAAATTATTTATTAAACCTATGACAATTACACTGCAAGCAAGAGATATCAATTTACGTTATTTGATTGATAATTTTGGAATTGAATTAGTTTTTGATCCCGAATTTTTCCGGGAATGGCAAGCAGATTTAACAGAACTAACAGATTTAGATAAACAACTTTTGGATAAAGTCAAGACAGGTTATTTTAATTTATTAAATTATCCCCCATTATTAGAAGATGTGGTAAGAATGGCAATTGTAGATCCTATACTGTTTATTGGCGATTTTTATCTTGCTCCACTATATATTAAAGCAGAAGAAGCTGTAGAAATTGTTAATGAAGATGAAGGGGTGATTATCAAAGGAAAAATAGATACTTTAATCTTAAAAGATCAATTTTGGGTAATGGTGATAGAGTCAAAACAAGCGGAGTATTCGATTGAAAAGGGGTTAGCCCAAATTCTAGTTTATATGTTAGCTAATCCCCATCCAGATAAACCTTGTTTTGGCATGATTACAAGTGGTGGTGAATTTATTTTTGTGAAATTAGTCATGGGAAATCCACCTCGTTATGGTTTATCAAAAGGGTTTTTAACTCGCAACCCTGGAAATGAACTTTATGATGTTTTTCGTATTCTCAAGCGGTTAACTCATTTGGTGATGGGTTAGAATTAGTAGCAAATATAACCCAACCAAAACCCCCGCCAAAGTCTGACATGGCTACAAAAAAAGCCCACCTAAGTGGACTCATAAAAAATTAATTATTTTCAACCCACGCAGGCGGTCACTGAGCTTGTCGATAGCGTAGCGTGGCGTTAGCCATAGTGTGGATTTCGTCTGTGTAGACGCGGTTTCTAACCGCCCCAATTACTTAATGATGGTGATGGTGGTGAGTAATAGCTGATTGCGAATTAACAGCCATACCTTCAGTTGACATCAACTCTGCTATATGTGCATTTGCCCATTCAGCAACCATAGCTAAAAATTGTGGATTATCATTAACACAAGCCATTTGTAAATAATCTACATCTGGATGTTGTTTTTCTAAATCATGAATAATGTGATGCACATCTAACAAAGTTTCATGATTTTCTGTGGCAAAACCAATGGGCATAAATAGCAACGCTTTTGCACCCAATTGAATCAAATTTTGAGCAGCTACTGTAGCATTTGGTTGAGTCCATTCAATTAACGGTGTATCATGATTCAACCAACCCACAGAAATTAATGGGTAATTGTTAATTAACTTATTTCTCACTAACTCATACATGGCTTGACTTTCATCAATTCCAGATGTAAAGCCTTTAGCTTTGTGAGGACAACCATGATTCATCAAGATAATCCCAATTTGCGAAGGTAAATAACCTTTAGCCAAATCAGTATGAATTTTTTCTTCTACCAAATGCGCCATCAAATCAATATATTTTGGCTCATTGTAGAACGAAGGAATATATCTTTGGGCTTTGATCCAATGTTCATCACCATCAGCTAATTCTACCAAAGCATTATTTACTTGTTCAATAGCGATACCACTGGTAAAAATGGAATCAACAACTAATAATGGATAAATCAGAAGTTTGCTAAAGCCTTGATCTTTAATTTCGGCTAAAACTTGGTTTGGTAAAAAAGGAGCGCAAAAGTTAAAAGCTTTGAAAACTTGAACACCATTACCCCATTTATGTTGTAATTCGTGTTCAATACCCGCTCTTTGTCTTTCAAAAATGGCATTATGTGGGGAGATAAAATCATGATGTGTGTGTCCCCATTCATGACGATCAAATAATGCCAAAAGCTTGGCTAAGGGGGGATAAATCCAAGTAGGAACAGGAGCGAATTTAGCCGTCAGTAAATTTAAAGCTTGTTCGTTATAGTTAGCAAAATCTTCGTAGCTTTCGACTTCGCCATAGCCCATAAGTAATACGGCTACACGGTCTTTACTGGGTAGATGATCGTGGCTATGGGTAGCGTGCAGTTTTTCCGGGGTTGCAACCACAATGAGTTCCTCAAGATAACTGAAACAGAGAGACAAGCCTAGACAATTACTAGATTATCTCTATCAATTTGTAGCATAATATCCTATCCAGGGGGATGGGATAAAAATAAAAATAAAAATACACATCTAACTCAATACATTAAATCACATTAAGGTTTAATACAAGATTGTAATCATTAATGTGTTAATATTACTTGATTCTATGCGTCCTCTACATTTTTTCTGTCTGCCCTTAAACGTGCTAAACTATCAATGGCATCACCTAAAGCTGTCGTGAGACTTTTCCGAGTTTGAGCGTGATTTTCTTGCTCAAGTTTCAAAGCTTGTAACAGACAATCACGTTCCTGTATGACTTCTAACAATTGAACTTGTAACTCTTCTATAGAATTAAACTGGGAAATTTCTTGCTGAATAGCTGTAGTAATATCAGTTCCCGTTTCAGCATTAACACCCGAAAATTTTTGGACTTCAGCCTTTATAGATGCGATCGCTTCTTGGTGAATTTTCGCATCTGCACGCCGCTGTTCTGCTTCAGTATTATAAAGCTGTCGCCATTTTTGCGAACTTTCCCAAGCTTCATCTCGTTCCCGCTGAAATTGCGTCATCTGTTGCGTGAGAGACTGAATTTCGGTTAACCATTTTTGTGTTAGATCTTGAGTCATAGAAGGTTTTTGTAGTAGCTGGGGTTAACTTTTTTAATACAACCTATAGAGTAGTAGACTGGAAAAATTATTGATGTTTGTTGTTACTCACAACTGAATGTGATTACCACTTAAAATATGTTTAGAGATAAGTTTGCTAACAACTTGGGAATTAGTCAAGCCCGTAAGGAACAAGTATACCTGGATATATGCAGATCCGTAACCCTGGCGGATATTAGTTATTGGATTCAGGTTTTATTTGCAGCCGGTATTGCTACCTTAGGATTAGTGCTGAACAGTCCAGCCGTAATTATTGGTGCAATGCTAATTTCTCCATTAATGGGGGGTATTCTGGCTAATGGACTAGCCTTAGCTGCTGGTGATGTGATCCTAGCTATGCGAGCGCTGTTGAATCTGGTGATAAGCTGTTTCGTCGCCATTACTTTTGCAGTGTTACTCGTCTCATTACTACCATTTAAGGAAATAACTAGTGAGATTGCAGCGAGGATTCGTCCCAATATCTTAGATTTGGTAGTGGCTTTATTTTCCGGTGGAGTGGGTTCAGTAGCCATTTGTCAAGAATCAAAAGGAATAGCTACTTCTATTCCTGGTGTGGCTATTGCCGTAGCTTTGATGCCACCTTTATGTGTTGTTGGCTATGGTATTGGTGTAGCAATCAGTCTAGATTATGCTAGAGGTTTACAGGTAGCTAGTGGTGGCGGATTGCTATTTTTTACCAATTTAGTGGCGATAACTTTTTCAGCCATGCTGGTTTTTCTGTGTCTACATATTGATAGTCCTCAGGTAAGAGCAAAAGTTAGGGACTGGCGAACAACAGACAAAGAAAGTATCCGAATGCAAAGTGTTTTAGAGAACTTGCCTGCCTACAATAAGATCAAAAAGATTGGCAGTCTACCAGGAAGATTTATCTTAATTTTTAGTACCATTGCTGTAATTATTTTTCCTCTCAATCAATCTTTTATCCAACTCAGACGAGAAATTACTTTGCAGCAAAAGGAAAATCAAATTCGTAGAGAAGCAACTGAAGTGTGGCAAAAGACTTTTGCGAATTTCCCTAATGGTGAAACGAGGTCTTATCTGAGTAATATTGCTACTATCCAGCAAAACAATAAATTGATAATTCAACTGCAAATATTTAGCAGTAAGCAATATACGAATGAAGAACAAAATAGTTATATTCAAATATTAGCTGCTCGTTTGAAAAAATCACCAGAATTATTAGGACTGAAATTAATTGAAGTTCCCACAACAGCAAATGAAGTTATCCGCGAAGTAACTGAGGAAAAGAATAATACCCCAGTTATAACTATTGCTGAGTTACAAGCCAATTTTCTTCAAGAAGTGCAATCTGCCTTTAACAATATTCAACTTCCCCAGCCAGCCCAATTAATTGATTATGAATTAATTACTAATGCCGTTGAACCATTGAAGATTAGGTTATTTTATTTGAGTGAAAGAGACATTGATAGAGATGCTCAAAGTTTGATAGCGGATAATATTAGAAATAGGCTTGGTTATCAGTCTGCAAAGGTGAAAATGGAGAGAAGATCAACTTCTCTAGGAATTATCTCTTTTGAAAAAGATAAATCAGTAATAACACCAGCTAATGGCAAAATTTTAGACAGTGCTGGTGAAATTTTGCAGCAACATCCTAATTTAAATCTGGAAGTGACAGTTAACCAGGAACTAACCGAAACACAAGATATAATTCAAGAGCGATCGCAAGCCATTACAAAATATCTACAATTAAAATGGCAAGTGAGTGATGATAGGGTCAATACCCAAATAGGAGGAGAATCTCAAAGAAATGTAAAACTTAAACTTACACTAAAATCACTGATGAATCCACCATCAGAAACTTTGCTCAACCCCAGCTAAGATGTGTAATATCCGTTTTATTAGGTTCTTTCGTCACCTGACATGGCCCACACTGAAAAAAACTTTTTCGAGGACAATTGAGACAAGACTTTTAGGACTATCGGCTGAAATAGCATTTAATGCCATCTTATCACTATTTCCGGCAATTCTGGCCCTGCTAACAGCAATTGGCTTATTTGCAGAATCTTTACGAAATACGTTTATTCAACTAGCAACACAACTGAGTAGAATTGTTCCTCAAGAAGCTTGGATATTAATCCGGGATTTTGCGACTGAAGAAATTGCCAACTCTAAAAATAGTAGTTTATTTTCTCTGAGTTTTGTACTTGCTCTTTGGGCTGCCTCTGGGGCAATTAATACAGCTATGACAGCATTAGATAGGATTCAGCAAATTCCCACCAAAAAAATCCGTCCTTTTTGGCAAGCAAAACTGATATCTCTTGGCTTAACAATCGGGACTATATTATTATTAGTGGTGGCTTCTTTTCTAGTATTTATTAGTGATTTACTCTTGGGAATAGTCGTAGGTAGCAATACTTATTTAGTTTTTTTATTGCATATTTGGCAATTTTTACGTTGGCCTTTAGCATTGTGTACTGTGGCCACCGCTTTTGCTTTTGTCTATCGCTATGGACCAAGCAAATTAGAACCAAAGACACCACTAATGCCAGGGGCAATTTTAGCAGCCATTTTTTGGGCAATTGTTTCTGGACTATTTCGTCTCTATGTGAGCAATTTTGGCAATTATAATAAAGTCTATGGTGCTGTGGGGGCTGTAATTGTTTTAATGTTATGGTTATGGATGAGTGCTTTCGTTCTTCTCGTCGGACACCAATTAAATGTAACTGTCGGTGAAGACATGAACAATAACAGCAGAATTCAGGAGTCAGGAGTCAGGAGTCAGGAGTAAAATTTTTGTACTTGATTTACCGATAATGTACTTTAAGATGTGGATAGAATAGCTAATCATAATTAATGAAACGCAGATCAACACAGATAGAATGCAGATGATATGATCAATTTTATGATTATGTGCAGCTTGATATAAAATTGGTATAAAGAAATGAGATAATATAAAAGTTGATTAAACAGCAATTGCAAATTATTAATAATGCCTAATTCTTCTGAACAATTTTCTATTACACCTGATGGTTATGCACCGAGATTAAAGCGTCTACGTCAACTGAGTGGAATATTAGATAATATAATTACCATTCCCGGAACACAAATAGGAGTTGGTTTAGATCCAATTATAGGATTACTACCCATAGGTGGTGATGCTTTAGGATTAATATTTTCCTTTTATATTATCATTGAAGCCGCACAATTGGGCGTACCCACAGCCACATTAGGACGGATGGTAATGAATGTGATTGTAGATTCCTTAGTTGGATCTATTCCCATGTTAGGAGATTTGTTTGATTTTGCCTGGAGGGCGAATAATTACAATATTATTTTATTAGAAGAAGCTTTAAAATTTCCGCAGCAAAATCAAAAAGTAAATAACACATTTATCCTCATTTTTAGTATTGGCTTATTTTTACTGGCTATTGTCTTAATATCCATACCCGTGATATTAATAAGAATATTATGGCAAGTTTTTACTGGTAGTTAAATGACTTATCTATAAAATCATGAAAGATTGGTGGCAAGATAATTTTCCTCAAGGGCAGCAAAATCTCATTATTAATGATTCTCAAGGTTATCCAATTCAAATAGCCTATGGTGAAAAAGGTAACGGGAGACCGCTGATTTTATTACATGGTTTAGGCAGTTGGAGTTATAATTGGCGGCATAGTATTGAACCATTATCTCAACATTTTCGAGTAATTTGTTGTGATTTTAAATGTTTTGGTTTTTCAGAAAAGCCTGTATCTCGTCGAGAAGAAACAGGACATCAAATTATTGAATTAAAACGCATTATTCAAGGTTTATGTGATGAACCACCCATTATTGTAGCAGAATCTATAGGCGCATTAATTTCTCTCGGATTAGCTGGTAAAAATCCTGATTTAATCGGACGGTTAGTAGTAATTAACGCTCCTATTTTTACAGAAACTTTACCTCATTGGTCTATGGGTTTATTAGCACAAACACCAATAGAAATTATCCATGCAATTGATGATTTACGTCTTGCATATTGGTTTGCACCTTTAGTCAGAGAAGTCATGGGAGCAGAAAGACGCAGGGTGTTATATAATCCTTCATTATTAACAGAAGAAGATATTTATTGGATTACTTACCCATTCATTGAAATTCCGGGAACGTTGGTAAAAGTGGCTGAAGAGTTACAAATTGCTGCTCACGAAATTGAGAATTTGCGAAATAATCAGCCAAGTATGCTGAAAAATATTCAAAATAATCTCAAAAATATTGAATGTCCAACTTTGGTTTTATGGGGTGATCAAGATAGTTGGTTTCCTGTTAGTCATGGAGAAAAATTACATCAACATTTGCCTAATTCTCGCTTACAAATTTTGCAAAACTGTTATCATGATGCATCAACTGGTTCTGCTGATGTTGTGAATGCTGCAATTTTAGAATTTTTAAAAGATACCAATTTCTGTTGAATTTTGACTAATGACATAAATTGTGTTTTTACCAATTATTAATGATCAAAATTCAGGGGATTTTCCGTAGGGGCAATGCCCCCGTGCTTGCCCCACAACCTCTCTGGGCAACCACAGGGGGTTTGCCCCTACTTTTTTAACAAGCCCTAATTACTGACGCGCTTCTTAAACCTTGCACAGTAGAAATTACCTGTTGGGCAACTTGATCAATTTCCTCAACTGTATTAAATCTCCCAATCCCAAACCGCACCGAAGCATAAGCTAATTTATCTGAATGTCCCAACGCTTTCAACACATAGGAAGGAGCAACATTATTAGAAGAACAAGCAGAACCAGAGGATACAGCTACTATTGATTGTAAACCTAAAGAAAGCGCCGCACCATCTACACCTTCCACACTAATATTTAAATTTCCTGCTAATCGTTTTTGAGGATCTCCATTTATATAAATTCCCTCTACAGTAGATAATTGTTGCCACAATCTTTCTCTTAATACTGTTAACCGTTGATTTTCTGTTTCTTGTTCGGTTATGGCAATTTCTACAGCTTTACCAAAACCCACAATTTGCGGTGTATATAATGTCCCAGAACGCATTCCTCTTTCATGTCCTCCCCCATGTTGTTGGGAAGCAAGTTTCACTCTAGGATCACGTCTGCGAACATATAAAGCCCCAATTCCCTTTGGTCCATAAACTTTATGGGCTGTAAGAGACATTAAATCAATATTCATCGCTTCCACATCTAAAGGGATTTTACCAATAGCTTGGGCTGCGTCTGTGTGAAAAATAATTTGCCGTTGATGGCACATTGCCCCAATTTCAGCTATTGGTTGTAAAACCCCAATTTCATTATTTGCAGCCATCACAGATACTAAAATTGTATCATCACGCAAGGCTTTTTCTAACTGATTTAAGTCAATTAATCCATCTTTTTTTACTGGCAAAATTGTCAGATTAAAACCAAGATTTTTTAAATATTCACAAGGATCTAAAACTGCTTTATGTTCCGTGTTAATGGTCACAATATGTTGACCTTTTTGGAAATAAGCTTCAGCAATACCTTTAATAGCTAGATTATTTGCTTCTGTTGCACCACTGGTAAAAACAATTTCTTCGGGTGTGGCGTTAATTGCATTTGCTAAAATTTCCCGTGTTTGTTTAACAGCAGTTTCTGATTCCCAACCATAAACATGACTAATACTAGCCGCATTACCAAACTTTTCTGTAAAATAGGGAATCATAGCAGCCATTACCCTTTCATCAACGGGGGTAGTAGCATGACAATCGAGGTAGATAGGACGACTGGACATAATTAATTGACGATTAATTCAAAATTTGACCTAGTTTTTTTAAGATTCGGAAAACTTGATAAAGTTCGTTTTCTCGCTTCAAAAGTGTAAATTGATCAGACAAAGCATATTGAGGTTGATTGATTTGAGAAAGTTTAAGAAAAATAAAATCACTGCCATTCATTACCAATCCAAATACGGGTTTTGGAGGATGAGGATTAGCCAGCATATAAGTAAGTGCTTGAGGTATGGCTTCTAAAAGGGAAAAAGCAGTTTTTTTAGATTCAATTACCAATAACCATAATTGTTGCTGGATAACTAAAACATCAATTCTGCCTCTGATAACTTCTTCTGCATCTTCGACTGCAATTTCTATTGATGATTCACTTCTAATAAAAAAAGGTTCATCATAAAATCCAGATAAACTGAGTAAGGGAGATAAAACTACTAATTTTACTGTTTCTTCCGATAAAGGAGGACGTTTAACTAATCGGAGAAAATGAAATTTTACTCTGTCTAGATATTGTTTTTCTAAATCAGAGATTTCTGGTAAATTTTCTAACCATTCAGGAAAAAATGTTTCATTGTCGGTTTGTTCTAGACCAAATCTTGCTTCTAAGTCGGCAATGCCTATATTTTGCGCTTGGATGAATTGAACCATAATACAAATAATGGAATTGATATTCCTATTGTATAAGGTGGGAATGGTTATGTTATTTCATTAATCTAATTTGGTAAAGTAAAGTTTAAATTAATTAACATTTGGGCAATCAAATATCACGGGTATATCAACAAAGTCTGACAAATCGGACTATCAAAGTTTAAATAGCTGCTAATTCCTTAATTTTATTGAGTACAGATTCAGCATGACCTTTTGTTTTGACATTAGGCCAAACGTAGGCAATAATTTTATCAGGTGAAATCAAGAAAGTTGAACGAGCAACTCCCATGTATTCTTTACCCATAAACTTTTTTAAACGCCATGCACCATAAGCTTCTATTAATTGATGTTCAGGATCAGTTAATAGGGTAATTGATAAATTATGTTTATCTATAAATTTGCAATGAGAGGTAGCAGAATCTGGACTAACACCGATGATTTTTGCTCCTGCTGTTGTAAATTCTGAGGATAATTTTGTAAAATCTTGAGCCTCTGTAGTGCAACCAGGTGTATTATCTTTAGGATAAAAATAGAGGACTAGCCACTGATTAAGATCAGCGAGGTTGATTAGGTGATTGTTTTGATCTGGGGTGGAAAAATCTGGTGCAGGTTGTCCAATTTGGGGAATATTGCTCATAAATGAGAAGGCGATAAATTAGGGATCAGTGAAAATTATAGCAAAATTATGTACTCACATTTGATTCCATTTCCCGTCTGCGAGGAACATCATAAACCATAAAATCATGAGCCATGATTGTTTTCGGAAAAATTGCTTTTGCTTCTTTAAGTAAATCTTTTAATTCAATAGTATTACCTGGCGCATAACGAGGGCTAAAATGTGTCATAATCAGTTTGCGGACTCCTGCAATGTGTGCTGTTTGGGCTGCCATTGTAGTTGTAGAATGTAGCCTTTGAAAAGCCATTTCTGAATCTTGATGAGCAAATGTGGCTTCATGAATTAACACATCTGCATCTTCTGCTAATTGCACAGCACCGTCACAATAAACTGTATCTGTACAATAGGCAATTTTCCGCCCGATTTCTGTTGGTCCACATAATTCACTACCATTGATTACTCTTCCGTCTTCCAGAGTGACTGTTTCACCGCGCTTAAGTTGTCCATAAATTGGACCTGAAGGAATTTCTAAGGCTTTGGCTTTTTCTATATCAAAACGTCCGGTTCTGTCTTTTTCCGTGACTCGGTAGCCAAAGGCAGGAATGCGGTGATGTAAAAGACCACAGCTAACTGTAAATTCATCATTTTCATAAACTATCCCCGGCTGAACAGTATGCACTTTAATGGGGTAGGAAAAATGAGTATGAGAGTAACGAGAAGCGGCTTGTAAGTATTCGTTTAATCCCGATGGACCATAAATATCAATTTTGTCTACATTACCTGCTAAACCGCAACTAGCCAGCAATCCCATTAAGCCGAAAATATGATCACCGTGCATATGGGTGACAAAAATTCGGGATAGTTGGCTAACTTTTAAGTCACTCCGCAAAATTTGATGTTGAGTTCCTTCCCCACAGTCAAATAACCACAGTTCTGCCCGTTGCGGCAACCTCAGTGCTACGCTGGAAACGTTGCGTGATCTTGTCGGTACACCTGAACTCGTCCCTAAGAATGTAATCTGCACGGTGTTTTTTAGCTTTCCTTTGGCTCAATATAGTCCTCGATTCTCTATCTTGACACAGTATTGGCACAGTCAGCTATTGGAGAAAAAGCAAAACATCAAGAATTTTTAATTTTCCTAGTTTTTATTGCCACCAGAAAGAATTTGGTAAAGGCCAAGATAACTCGCAAAGAGTACCTTGAGGATAAAGGGAAACTCTCCTAAATTTACCGTTAATTTGTTGTGCTAAATTTTTAAATTGTTTTGTTCCCCAACCTTCTTTTAATGGGTAAATTCCTAAACCATTATCTATAATACTCAGAGTGTAAATCCCTTGATCTTCAACCCAAGAATAAGTAACTTGTAAACAGGTGATGTCGGTGGCGTGTTTACCAACATTACATAAGGCTTCTTCTAAAAATCGGCAAAGTCCTCGCTTATTTTCAATACTCAAACTGCTTTCATATATAGGCTCAAAACTATGGATTTTTAGTTTGAGGGTTTTAAAACAGGGAAAATCCCTTTCTAGTGTGTAATTATAAACTTGATAAAGAATTTCTGGTAAGGGATTTCGCAAATCTATAACTACATTATTTCCTAAGTAAAGGCTAGTATCTTGAGTTAAGGTTTCTTGTTGCCAAAGTTCGTACATTCCGCGTAACTCTTGATTCAATTCTTCAAGTTCTTGTTCTATTAAAGGTAGCAAATTATGAATGGGTAAATCTTTTCTTTTAACGAGACGTAAAACTTTAGCTAGAGTTTGTAATGGTCCATTATGAATTGTCTCAAATGTAGTTTTAATCATGGTCTGTCGGGATTGAATGCCAGATTGAACGATCTGGCTATATTGATATAAAGCTATAAAAATAAGACAATTTATCACCATAACGATAATTGCTGGCATGAGGTAAAATAAGTTATGCCAAATTGACAAAAAATGACTACTTAAGACGATAGTAATAATGGTGAAAATAATTATGATGATGCCGACTATTTTTCCTAGAAAAATAAAATAAATTTCTTCTTTTAGTTTTTTCCAAAATTGAGTTTGCATAAGCTTGTATTCCATTGTCAAAACTTTAATTATGGAAAACACATTTTTGATTTTACTAATTTTATTTAATCAATTAATCCTTCTTTTCTAGCTTTGATTTCTGTTTGAATGCGAATATTTTTACCTTCTTCAGGGTAAATATTTAAAACGTCTTGTAACTTACTCCAATAATGACGCACCATGCGTTCAGATATGCACATATTTTCAGCGATCGCTTTATCTTGTAATCCTTCTTCAAAAGCTAAGTTTAGCACTTTTAACCACTCTGGTTTTACCTCTAAACCTGAGTGAATTCCTTTGATATCTTTTGTGTGAGTTAATCCCTGTAATGCCCAATCCACTCTAGTTAACATTTCTTGAGTAGAAAGACTTTTATCCGCAATTGTAAAGCCACCTTGATGATTATCAATAAAAGGACGAATACGTATTAATGTTCTGGCATGGACGCTTTGAATGACGAAATTTAGGTGTAAATAATTGTTCATTAAAACCTTCAGGAGTTGAATACCTGTATCAACTTTCGCTGTCATTTCTAGTTTTTCTGGTATAGAAAGATCCATAATTAGTAAATTAGGTTGGCAGATTAGAACTTGCTCAACAGCATAACTAGCATTTATAGCAGTATTAAATTCAGCACTAGGATAGTTTTTTCTTAATATTTCCACAGTTCCGTTTAACACTGATTCATGATCATCAATTACCAAGAATTTTAAACCCGACTTTTCTGAGAAAGATTGTTTCATATTTAATCATTGTCCCAATAGTTACACCATTAATAAATTGTGGTGACTATCTACGACTATTAACTAGTTTTACTAGATTCTATTACCTATAATTCATTGGCTATGAGGGGTCATACCCCCCACCCCTAAAAAAATCTTAGAAAACGCTGAAATTACTATGTTGATTGATCACCATAAAAATTGTCTTTATTTAACAATAATTTAGGATTAATCATAGTTTTGACAGTTATAGGATCTGGTACTATGAGAGCTATTAAGTAATTAGGTTGGAAGAAATAAATTCAATTGTATGAACAAATGTAAACCACATAAAACACATACGAAAATAGTTATTGGTGTTTTTCATACTTCGTGATATACAAAAAATTGTTTCTATCAACCTACTTAATAGAAAATACTTACCAATAAAAGTGCCAAATTGATATGAGATTCTTATGAAAGTATGAGCATTTACCTGATATTAAGAACTTAAAGCTATCGTAAAGGTATTCTAATTCTGGTAAATGGGAATAAAAAATAAGAGTAGATATATCAGGATAAGAAATTTTGACAGCTAACAACCCGATACTACCTATTTGTTTGAGAGTAATATGAATATAAATAGGGGGTATAATTTCTGATTCTGGTAAAGTTATTTTCAGTAATTCTTCTAAAACTCTGATAATGATCCAACTACATTTAGGTTCTTCAAGTCGCCAGTAATTAGGCATATTAATCTGGAAATCCAGATAGGGAGAGGAGTTGATCCAAGGTTCTAATAAATACTCAATAGATAAAGGTAAGCTATCTTGAATAGATATGGGACATAGGCGATCGCTTAATTGTACTAAGGAGTGATGAAATTTATCAATTTTTTTAATATAATCTTGAATTTTTGTACCTGATAAATTATGGTTATTTATAGCTAGTAAATCTAGATTACGCCGGATTGTAAAAGATTCTTGTAATAGATCATCACGAATTTGTTCAGATTCCAGAAATAATTTCAGAAATTCTCTATAAAACCACCACTGTAATGCTTGCTGAATTTTTTGATCAACTGTCATAAACTGTGTCATGGTTATGACTTCACTAAATTAACTATTTTTCTTACAACAAGTTGACAGAGATTTTCCATAGAATGTCTTTAATTTTGCTAGATATAGTGATTTAATATAAATTGAATAGCCACTTATACATCAGTAATTAATCTAGCTTTTCTCAATATAAATTGCAATGCTGTTTCTTCCCTAGAAATAATTTCGGCTGTAGCGTTCATTCCTGATTGCAGCACACACTGATGACCATTATATCCAAATGAATTGCTTTCGGGTTGAATTGTGGCTTCAAAGTAGCTAATCCCCGAATAATTTTTAGTATTTGTGTCTTTGCTCTGAGGTGTAATTACATCTGGAGCAATTGTTTTCACAATCCCTTTCGCAATTCCATAATCAGGATATGGACAAGCATCAACACGAAGCTGGACTTTTTGATTAACAGCAATTTTGTTAATTTCTGTGGTTGGAATCATCGCTTTAATAACTAAAGGAGCATTATCGGGGACAATTTCAGCAACAGATTCACCAGCGCGGACAAATTGACCAGAATTTCGTAAATTGAGTTTAAAGATAATTCCCTTACTTGTAGCTAGCATCATACTATTTTTGCGCTGATTTTCGACTTGTTGAATTTCTTTTTGTGATTGTTTTATTTGGGTTTGTAGTTCCACCAATCGCTGAATTAATCCTTCTCTTTCTTTATTTAGAGCCGCTATATTAGCTTCACCTTTAGCAGCTTCTTGAGCAATACGTTTTTCTGCTATCTTTACCATTGCTCTAGTTGGATTAACAGCAGCTTGATGGGATTTAATTTTTATTTGGGCAAGATCAACAGACTTTTGTGCAGATTGTAATGTTAAGTTTGCCTGTTTGACAACTAGCTGCTTTTGCTCAAATTCCCGCGTACCGATTGCGCCAATTTTTGATAATTGTTCATAACGATCTCGATCTACTTTGGCAAATTCTAAATCAGCTTCGGCTTTTTGTAAATCTACTAATTCCTTTTGAATATTTACTTGTGCTGTTATTAACTCACTTTCAGTATTAATTTGTCGTTCTCGATATTCCCTTTGATTTCTTAATAAATCCTCTTTGGCAGAATTAATAATATTTTCTATTACTTTTTTTTCCGCCATGATTTGATTATTTAAAGTCCGATTTTGAGCATAAATTTGGACTATTTGTAATTGACCTTGTTTGATATTTTCTTCTAATTGGCTTTTTTTAATTAGCAATTGCTCAGTATCTAAAAAAGCAATTACTTCCCCTTGTTGAACAATTTGATTTTCTTGGACTAAAATATTTTTAATAGTCCCGTCTGTCTTTGATTGCACCACACGAGTTTCACCTATGGGACGAATAATAGCAGCAGCTTTCACTGTGACATTATATTTCACCCATGAGGACAAAGAAACACAAGCAATAACAGTCCCAATGAGAAATGCACCTACTAAAGATGTCCAAGGACTTATAGATGGTAGCGACTCATCATTGCTGATTAGAGAATTACCAAATTCTTGATTATGTGTGTAAAGCATATAAAAATCCTCAATGATAAATAATGACTAAGGAATAAAAAAATCTAAATTATCTCCTGGTTTAGTGCGTAAATCTGGCAAATAACCTGTTAATTTTAACTTACCTTGATCTATTAAAACAATCCAATCGGCACGATTAATGACGTGAGGACGGTGAGTAATTAAAATCGTTGTTTTCCCTTGACGATATTTAAATAATTGGTTTAAAACTTGAGCTTCACTAACTGGATCAAGTCCACCTGTAGATTCATCTAAAATCAAAATTGGTGGCTCTGTCACAATGGCTCTAGCTATGGCTAATCTTTGTCTTTGTCCCCCAGAAATATTCGCACCAAATTCGCCTAAAATAGTTTGATATGTTTCAGGCAATTTATTTATAAACTCATCAGCACCAGAAATTTTACAAGCTCTAACAATATCCTCAAATGTCACATAGGGCGCTCCTAATCGGAAATTCTCGATAATAGAACGACTCCAAAAATGAGCATCTTGGGGAACAAGTACCACTTGTTGACGTAAACATTCTAAAGAAAGGTCTTGAAGGTTATAAAGTCCAATCTGAATATTGCCAGATTGCAAAGGATATAATCCAGCTATTAATTTAGATAGGGTGCTTTTACCACATCCAGATTTACCAATTAAAGCAACTACTTTACCACCAGGAATTGTTAAAGAAAAATCTTCTAAAAGATCAATTCTTCCAGCATAGTGAAAGTTTAAATTGGTGCAAATAATATCAGCATTTTCCGAAATTTTAGCAAAAGGCTTTTTGCCATCATTTTCATTTTCTGGAGTAGCATCAATAACTTCTGTTAAGCGTTGTGTGGCAGTTTTGGCACGGGTAAATTCTTCAACAAAGCCGATAACTGTACCGATTAAACCCAAGAAGTTACCATTCATGGAGTTAAATGCTAGTAATTTACCAATACTGAGATTTTCAGCGGGTTCAATTACCAAGTAACCCCCAAACCAAAGTAAAATAACACCGCCAATAGCGGAAATAAACCCAGAAAAGGTATTATTAATGATGCCAATTTGGATGGTACGAAATGTGAGATTGGCAAGACGAATAAATCGGCTTTCTAATTCGTCTAAAAATTGTGGTGCTGAAGTAGTTGTTTTGAGAGTTAATGCTCCTTTGAATGTTTCCACTAAAACTCCTTGAGTTTCTGCTTCTTGAACTAAAAGCTCACGAGTTTTTTGTTGTAAAGTTGGCTGGAAAATAATTGTAGATAAGGTCATTAACACGGAGATTAATAAGGCGACTCCGGTTAATTTCCAGCTATAAAAAATCATGAATCCTAGAGAGATTAAGGCAATAAAAAATCGGCTAGGTAAGGTAACAACTAATTGAGCAACTAATTGATTAATCTGTTCAATATCTTGTAAGCGACTAACTATTTCACCGCTGCGTCGAGCTTCGTAATAACTTAAAGGGAGACGCAGAATTTGTCTACCAAAGTCTAAAACTAGCCCTAGTTGTAACCGTTGAGCAAAGTTAGCAATTAAGTTAGATTGGACAAAGGAAAGGCTATTAGAAATAAAGTTCATGACTACTACAGAAATCGCTACGGTAGTCAGTAATTTTGTGTCACCTCTCACTAATACATCATCGGTGAGAATTTGTAGTAAGAAAGGGGAAGCTAAAGATAATAAACCTAAGATTAAATTTAAAGGTAATGCTTGAGCTAAAATGGCGCGATAAATCCAAACTCGGCGAAAGAAACGCCAAAAGCCACCAGTTTTATCACTTTCTTGTTCAAAGAAGCGAATAGGGTCTGGTTCTAGTAGGAGAATTAGCCAGTCTTTCCAACCATCAATTAAATCTTTTCTAGAAAGATGACGAATCCCAATTCCGGGGTCTGCAATCAGAAAATTCTGTCCTTTTTTACCATATAAAACAACCCAATGATTTCCTTTCCAGTGAATAATTGCTGGTAAGGGAGCTTCATTGATTCGATCAAGTATTTCTGCTGATGTTTTAACTGGATTAGCTTTAAAACCCAGAGTTTCTGCACCCCTTTTTAATCCTAATAATGTAGTTCCAGATTGTCCAGTTCCGACGGCTTCACGAATGCGATTAAGGGTAAATGTATGACCGTAATATTTAGATATTGTGGCTAAACAAGCTGCTCCACAGTCTTCTTCACTATGTTGTTTAACGAGTTGGAGTTTCATAAGCAAAGAACCATAGAAAAGAATAAAAATATATTATTTAATTTTTATTTTATTTAATTGGTGGTTGAATATATGGCGAAGGGCGGGGAAACCCCGCCCCTACGGATTGTCCTAGAAAAAACTAAATATTCTCGATAAAAAGCTATTACCTCGTCTTCGCTTATTACGACGACTACCACCAAACAATGAGGATAAAATAAAGGTTGTTTGAGAAAATTGATATTCAGTTTCACTTCTTGAATATCCGCTCAAGTTTCCTTGGGAAATATTCACTTCATTACTTCCTCTAGTGTATATATTTGTATTTTGGTAGAACATATAAAACATTTCAAAGGGTGAAGATGATCTACCACCAGATATAGACTCCTGTTGATTTTCTGATAAGTTTATGAATAAATCTGATTTTTTTGTTTTTAGATGATCAGACATGGTAAAACCTCTTATCTTTGCTGCAAAAATAATTTTATTGGTAAAATATTAGGAAACAAATACAAGTATTAAAGAATAGATTTGTGCATCATTTTTATAGCATGAACACACAAATCATTTTCTTTTAATACTTTCAGTAGTGGGTTTTAAAGCTTTGTTAAGACAAAAGCAAACACAATTTTCGCTGCTTACTTATACCTTACCACTACTTATTATCAGATGGAAAATCGGATGTTAAAAGCTGTATGCTTAAAATACATTTATTGATTTTCTACTGTTTAGTTAAAAGGGAGAGAGGGGAAAGCAGGTATAACTGCGGCAGGAAGGTTGTAACCAACACTACCAAAAGACCCATTATTTGTTTGATCTACCAACAATAGATTATCTGTTGTGCTACCATCTTTAGTAGAGATGCTTCGTGATCCGATAGCTAAATTCAACTTCTGAAATATCGACCCGCTGTTAGATTGCCCGACAAGTCCACCAGATACGATCGCTTGTTGTTCAATAGATACTTCGGTAAATAAATTAGACATGACTCAATTCTCCTTGATTTGTATTATCGCTTGGGGTTGTTTACTGCTCGGTTGCCGTTTAACCTCTCGCTTGTTAATAGAATATCGAGGAGTGATTAGTTAATTCATTGTCATTTTCTGCCAACTTAATTACCAGATTTAGAACTAAATATTGCCGAAAAATACACGCCAATTTGGCTCAATTATGATGACAAAATCGAAAGTTTCTGTTATTTTATATTTCAGTCCGATTCAGTTAAAAAATTAGAGGTTGAGTTAAAATGTGGAGATTGGAAGTAGGTTTCCCTGTGGGTTAGGGGACAAAATAACAGAACGTTATTATACAAGTTTAAAATAATTGTTAAATGCTAAATCCTGCTTAATATATAGCGATAATCACGCTTGGTGCAATATCATCGAGGGCGCAGGCCCTGCGCCCCTACAGGCTTGATGATTTGCTGACTGTATCTTAATTCAAGTGCATACCGCTATAGTCGTTTGCAAATCCTTGAGGGACAAAATCTAACTTTAAACACAGATACCCAGCTTGGTTGAATTTTCTAGTTGTGGTGGAAGGGGTTTCAAACTTCCCATACTTGGCTGTAAAATAGAGGGAAGATGCTGTGGTGCAATACCTGTAATAAATATGTCGTTAACAATAGATGGTGGATTATTTATCTATGATTTCATAGATCATCACGCAATTTTATGTGTGTCGGTTGATGCTGAATTTAAGGAAATCCGTAACCGTTATTTAAAAATTGCGCGGACATTGCACCCAGATAGTTGTCTGAAGATGAATGAGTCGGATAAGGAGATGGCTAATCAATTGTTAGCAAAGCTGGTTAATCCAGCTTATGAGAAGTTTTCTGTGGAGCGCAATCGGGCTGAGTATTTGTTTATTCTGTCACAAATGGGGAAGAGATTTGCCCAAGAACCAGGAGCAATTAGACTGAAGACAGAATCGGGACGACAATTGTTAGCTGCGCCTAATGCGAGTATGGCATATAAGCAAGCGATCGCTAAAATTTCCCAAACTCAATTTAGTGATTTGCCACAATCACTCAAAATCATTGCGGAAATTAGTGAACTAAATCTAGTTTATCTAATGCGGATGGCTGGAGCGTCAATGAATAAGTCCGCACCTAGTCAACCTCAACAAAGTTCTGCCCCAAATTTACCACCTACTCCCACCTCCCCACCAAAAGAAGAGTCAATCGTAGAACAATACCTGCGTCGCGCTCAAGTTTTATTAGAAAAAAACCAATTGTCCCCAGCCAAAGTAGAATTACAAGATGCCTTAAAGTTAGAACCGCGAAATAGTCATTGCCATAGTTTGATTGCAATGGTATATTTGCGGCAAAATCAACTGAAAATGGCAAAAGTTCACTTTGATAACGCCCTGAAGTTAAATCCCAATGAAAAAATCGCTTTGGAATGGAAACCCAAGGTAGATCAAGCTTTAGGAATTACAACCAGTGGTTCTCAAGGGACTTCCGCTTCTAAAACTGAAGAGAAGCAACCAGATAAGTCTGGAAAAAGTGGTTTGTTTGGCGGTATGTTTGGTGGGAAGAAAAAATAATGGTGTATCAACCAGCAGCGGGAGCAAGGGATCTATTACCTTTAGATGTGGCGCAAAAACGCTGGATTGAAGATAGATTAGAACAGGTGTTTCAACGGTGGGGATATCACAGGATTATTACCTCAACTTTGGAACGAATGGATACTCTGATGGCTGGTGAAGCTATTGTGCGTCAGATGGTGATTCAACTCCAAAATAGTCAAAATGAAGAATTGGGGTTGCGTCCAGAATTAACTGCCTCTATCGCTCGCACAGTGGTAACTCGCATGGCAGATGCGACCTATCCCCAGCGACTATATTACAATGCTAATGTTTTTCGCCGCAATTGGGAAGGCCGCCATAATCGTCAGCAAGAGTATTATCAAGCTGGGGTGGAGTTACTGGGTGCAGGGGGATTATTAGCCAATGCGGAAGTGTTGCTGCTGGTAGCAGATTGTTTAACAGCATTGGATTTAAAAGATTGGCGGTTAATTTTGGGGGAAGCGGGAATTACTCGTTCTTTGCTGAATGCTTTTCCCCCAGAAATCAGAAATCAAGTCCGCAATGCGATCGCTAATTTGGATCGCGTGACTATTGATACCTTGCCTCTGAGCGAAGAACTCCGCCACCGCGCTAAAACTATGTTGGATTTGCGGGGTGATAGTCAAGATGTTTTACAAAAAGTTAGTAGTTTACATCTAGAACCAGATCAGCACGAGGCCATAAATAACCTCAAATCCCTAGTAGAATTACTAGATGGTAAATTTCCTTTAATTCTTGATTTAAGCCTAATTCAAACCATTGACTACTACACGGGTCTGGTTTTTGAAGTAGTGAGTGAGACAAGTTCTCAAGCACAGATTTTAGGAAGTGGTGGTCGTTATGACCAATTATTAGGTTTATATCATCCCCAGAAGGAAAATATTCCTGGTATCGGCTTTGAATTGAATATTGATGATTTATACCAAATTCTCCTATTAAATCAGCAATTACCCCAGGATATTCCCGCTAGTCATTGGTTAGTAGTTCCAGAAACCCCCGGCGCTGAAGCTGCGGCTTTTGCCTATGCTGATAAATTACGTAACTCCACTGATTTGGTGAGAGTAGAAATAGACTTGGGAGGTAGGGACGCAGAGGCGATTCGTCAATATGCAAGCGATCGCTCCATTACCCAAATAGCTTGGATTAAAGCTGACGGTTCACACACCATCGAACCCGGAATCATCACGTAGGGGCGCAGGGCCTGCGCCCAAAATATTAATAACTAACAAAAAAGAGGAATCGGAAAAAATGCCACATACCATTGTTACAGACGTTTGTGAAGGTGTTGCTGACTGCGAAACTGCTTGTCCTGTAGCTTGTATTCATCCAGGTCCAGGGAAAAATGTCAAAGGCACAGATTGGTACTGGATTGACTTTGCCACCTGTATTGATTGTGGCATTTGTTTACAAGTTTGCCCAGTTGCAGGAGCGATTTTACCAGAAGAAAAACCAGAATTACAAAAAATAGTAAATTAGGTGACAGGTGACAGGTGACAGTGGCAAAGAAAATCACCAAATTACCTGTTACCTGTTCCCCGTTCCCTGTTCCCTGTTCCCTCATATAACAAATGACTAATAACTATTTATTAAAAGTAGAAAATGTCCACGCTGGATATATTAAAGATGTAGATATTTTGCAAGGTGTCAACTTTCATATTGCACCAGGAGAATTAGTCACAGTAATTGGTCCCAATGGTGCAGGTAAATCCACTTTAGTAAAAACTATTTTTGGACTTTTGACACCCCATACCGGAACTATTACCTTTAAAGATCAGAATTTGATTGGTTTAAAATCAAATCAAATTGTCGCACAGGGTATGTCCTATGTTCCTCAAATTGCTAACGTTTTCCCGTCCTTAACCATAGATGAAAACTTAGAAATGGGGGCTTTTGTTAGGAATATCCCATTGAAACCTCTTAAAGATAAAATATACACCATGTTTCCTCGATTGAGCGATCGCCGTCGTCAAAGTGCAGGAACTCTTTCTGGTGGAGAAAGACAAATGTTAGCAATGGGGAAAGCATTAATGTTAGAACCCAGTTTACTCCTATTAGATGAACCCTCCGCCGCATTATCTCCCATTTTGGTAACTCAAGTATTTGAACAAATTAAACAAATTAAACAATCAGGGACTGCGATAGTTTTAGTCGAACAAAATGCCCGGAAAGCATTAGAAATGGCAGATCGTGGTTATGTGTTAGAATCAGGCAGAGATGCGATCTCAGGACCCGGTAGAGAATTATTAAATGATCCAAAAGTGGGAGAATTGTATTTGGGTGCTGGGAAGGGACATTAAAAACAAGAAAAACAAGATCCCCGACTTCTTTAAGAAGTCGGGGATCTGAAACCTAAAACTATACTATTAAGGAATATGACAACACAAACAATATCATCACCGGAAATATATCAAGGCCAATTTGGGGAGTTTACAATTACTCAGAGCGATCGCCAAAGTGTGATAATTTATCGCACAGGATTAACCATAGCAGCCCTGTGTTTTGCCATTGGTAGCGGTTTAGTCCTATTTTATCCCCAACCTGTGGCAATTGCCGCCCTGACCCCTCTCTACACCTGTTTTAGTATTGCCCTGGGAGTCAGTTTATTAACTATTCATATTTATATGGCATTTTTGCACCGCATTCTCCAACTTTTTTGGATAATTGGTAGCATTTCCGCCTTTATTTTTGGACATGGTGACAGTCAAGCTTTTGCCATAACTATTTATAATCAACCCCTCACCATATTAGGAATTGGTTTTACCTTTGCAGCTTTGACCGGAATTTTTTTCAAAGAAGGTTTTTGTTTCAATCGTTTAGAAACTAAAATATTAACACCTCTCGTTCCCTTACTATTATTAGGACACTTAACCGGAATTTTATCAACTCAAGCAGAACAAGTTTTATTAGGGATTTGGGCAATTTTCTTTTTAATATTTGCCGTGAGAAAAATTATCCAACCTATTCCTCCCGATATTGGTGATAAATCTGTATTTGATTATTTAAAAAATCAACATTTAGCAAAAGTTTAACCATATTCATCCGCGTCCATCTGCGTTTATCTGCGTTCAATCATTCTAAAAATCTTAATTTCGTATGTCAACTACAGAAGAACGTAAATATTGGTTAGCATGGTCACAAATTTCCGGTATTGGACCCATATTACTGCAAAGATTACAACAGCATTTTGGTAACTTAGAAACAGCTTGGAAAGCTAGTCCTAGTGAATTACGAAAAGTTGAAGGTTTAGGATTTCAAACATTAGAAAAAATAGTTCAACAAAAATCCCGTTTAAACCCCGAACAACTACTTACTCAACACCAACAAGCAAACCCCCACTTCTGGACACCAGCAGACCCACAATATCCCCAACTACTGCGAGAAATTCCCAGTCCACCGCCATTATTGTACTATCGGGGAGAAGTTGACTTACAGGAAAATTCAGGACAAAAACCCCTAGTAGGAATTGTCGGAACTCGTCAACCCACAGAATATGGAATTAAATGGACTCGTCAAATTAGTACCGCATTAGCAAAAAATGGTTTTACCGTTGTTTCCGGTATGGCCGAAGGAATAGACACCGAAAGTCATTCAGCAGCAATGAAAGCGGGAGGAAGAACAATAGCAGTAGTAGGAACAGGAGTAGATGTTATTTATCCCTATAAAAATCAAGGTTTATATAAACAGATTTTGACATCTGGAATAGTAATTAGTGAATATCCTGCAAAAACCACACCCAACCGCACCCATTTTCCCCGTCGAAATCGCATCATTGCCGGTCTAAGTCGCGCAGTATTAGTCATAGAAGCACCAATAAAATCCGGTGCTTTAATTACAGCTACTTATGCTAATGAATTTAGTCGAGATGTTTACGCATTACCAGGAAGAATTGATGATCAACCATCACAAGGTTGTTTAAAATTAATTAGTCAAGGTGCAGGTTTAATTAATCAAGAACTTAGTGAATTATTAACCATGTTGGGTGCAATTCCCCAAATAGATATAGAAATACCCATAGTTGAATCTCCTCCTTTACCTGACTTAGCACCAGAATTACAACAAATAATAAATATCTTAGCTATTGATGTTTTATCGTTTGATTTTATAATTCAAAAAACAGGGATGAATGCGGCTTTAGTTTCCAGTTCTTTATTACAATTAGAACTCATGGGTTTAGTTACCCAACTCCCCGGAATGCGATATCAAAAATGTTAAAACTCTGATTTCTGTATTTCTTTCTTCCTTTGCGCCTTTGCGTGTTAGCGAAGCGGGGCGAAGCGAGGCGAAGCCTGGCTAATTCATACTCTAATTATACAACGCCAATTTTTGCTTGTAGTCTAGCAAAAACTACCTCACCATCTGTTACTTGTCCATTCTTAATCTGTTGAGTTCCTACAGCTATTTTTTCCCGTAGTTCCTCTAGTCTTCTTTCTCTGTCCAGCAGCAAACTAAAAGCCTCATTTACTGCATCTTCTATATTTTTAAATCTTCCCGTTTCAATATAAGCTTGTATTAATTCCTCTGTTTCAGATTTAATTTGAATATTCATGATGTATTCTCCATCTAATAGATAGCCTTAACGCTGTTCTAACAACAAAGCCACATTTTCTGCAACACCGAATTTTGAATTATTTTTTGAATTAATTATTGTGGTGGATAATATTGCGGAGTTATTACAGGAGGCGGATAACTGCCTACAGGCATATTATTAACCATACCATTAGGCATAGCAGGATTCATTATCGGTTGTTGAACTGGTGGCTGAATAAAGGGTGGAACGGGTGGTTGATAATTAGAAATTGGTGGAGTTATGGGTTGAGTAACTGGTTGAGTAACTGGTTGGTTATTTGTCGGATTGCTAGGTGTGACTGTAGCTTGGCTAAAATGTTGATAAGCAGCACTAGAAATAGAACTAATTAATTTTGCTGCGCGAGGATCATTATTGGGACGTTTCACCATAATAGCGGCGATATAACGTTTACCCGTCGGGACATCTATTAAACCCGCATCTGCTAACATTGTACCAATATCACCGGTTTTGTGATAAGCATTTGCGCCTTTTCCTAAGCCGGCAGGTAAAAGATTATCTCGTTCAGTGCGATTCATGATATTAAGCATTAAATCACGCGATCGCATACTCACAATATTACCTTGATTCACCATCGAGATTAAATTCCCCAATTCCCTTGGACTAGTAGTATTAGTCCCCTCTAAATCCGGGAGAGGATTACGAATCATCGTCGTTGTCAGTCCCCAACTACGAAAACGTCCATTTAACTCCTCCTGTCCCCCTAATTTAGCAACCAGCATATTTGTAGCCGTATTGTCGCTAATTGTAATCATCTTCGTCGCCACATCAAGAGCCGTATATTTGCTGCCTGGAGTTTGATATTGCATATTTCCCGAACCCCCGGCAATCATCTCTTTTTGCATAGTTAACATTTCATCCAGGCGGATTTTACCAGCATCCACATCCTGGAAAAAAGCAATCAAAATCGGGATTTTAATCGTGCTGGCCGCAGCAAAACTGGCATTACTATTAATATCTATATAACCACCACTATCTAAGTCTAATAAAAACACTCCTGAAATCAGATCAGAATTAGCGGTGGTGAGAGTTTGTAAAGAATTTTTTAAAGAAGTAATTTCTTGAGACAGATATAAGCTTGTATTAGGAGTTTGAGATGTTTTTTGAGTAGTAGTAGTTTGAGATACTAACGCAACTGAACCAAGGCGATTAGCAGGGTCTAAAACTGACAAAAACGTACCCACAATCGCACCTACACCCACACCCACAATCAACAACCGCAAGGCATATAACATAGTTCTAGCCATAGGTTTTAAGCGAGTCTTGCGTGACCCTCTTCTTTCAATTCTCGGCTTCTCCATGCGTACCGTCTTTAACCTCACATTTGCTGGCGGAGAGATTTGAGTATTTTTCTTAACTGTAGGCACTGGTTTAACACCTGGAGGCATCATCTTGCGTGATGCTGGTCTTCGCCCCCCAGGTAAGATAGGAGCAGGACTGCTATGATTATTTAGACGAGCCAATGTTGCAGTTTCTCTTGGACTAGAAACTGGCTGTTGATTAATAACTTTTTTCTGTCCTGTCTTGGGGACTGGACGTTTACGCCGGCGACGCTGTACAGGTTGCCTTCGTGATATGGGTATAAGTTTGTCACTAGTTTCTGGCATAGCTACTCCTTTTCACCTTCCACCCAGATTGTAAATTTATGCACCTTGATACTCAGTTTACCTTTGGAAAGTAGCATTTTTGGATCTAGTCTACTTCATATTTATCTCTTTGGGTAATCAGTTAGGTATATGATAACCCGAATCGGCGTTTTTAATATCCCAGCTAATCAACAGCGAAAAGGTTTACATGACATTGTGTAAATTAAAATTGTTGTTCAGATAATTAACACTATTTAGGGGTTGCTGAATAAAACTGGAATCCTTATATATAAATATTTTCAGGAATATTAGAGACTTAAGACTATTCTTACTTCCTTCTAATTCTTCCTCCTGACTCCTGACTCCTGACTCCTGACTATATATCTAAAATTAATATTACCCGGACTCATAGCCAATAGCCAGAAGTAATTAAATATTCCTGGTACTTGATTATTATGTAAAATCTTTAGTGATTATTAATCATGCATCAAAGTTCTGGTCGTTGGGGTTTGGGTCTAAGTTTATCATTGGTAACTGTCTTTTTGTGGGGAGTTTTACCTCTAGCTTTGACGGTAACGCTACAACAGCTAGATGTCTACACCGTTATCTGGTTTCGCTTTTTAACTTCCTTTGTCTTACTGGCAATTTATTTGTTGTTTCAGCAACAATTACCAACCTTAGAACAATTACGTGCTACTTCTTGGCAATTATTAGTAGTTGCTACTATATTTTTAGCTGCTAACTATTTTCTATTTATGCAAGGTTTAGCATTGACCGCCCCAGCTAATGCTGAAGTGATAATTCAATTATCTAGTGTGTTATTAAGTTTCGGTGGATTAGTAATTTTTCACGAACGTTATACATTGTATCAATGGTTGGGTGTAGCTGTACTAACTTTGGGTTTTGCACTATTTTTTCATGCCCAATTAGCTAATCTCATCACAGCCAAAGGTGAATATTTACTAGGTAGCGGCTTGATTGTGTTCGGGGCAGTAGCATGGGCTATCTATGCCTTATCACAAAAACAGTTATTACAATCGTTATCTTCAGCAAAAATTATGTTGATTATTTACGGTGGCTGTGCTTTATTATTCACACCATTGGCAAAAATCAATACAATTTTCACTCTTGATATTTTCTATTTTTCAACTTTGATATTTTGCGCTTTAAATACTTTCATCGCCTATGGTGCTTTTGCTGAATCCTTGGTACATTGGCAAGCATCACGAGTGGGTGCTGTATTAGCTTTAGCTCCGATTATTACTTTAGTTTCCGGTTGGCTGATGTCAGTAATTGCTCCTAATATTATTTCTCCAGAAAATATTTCTTTAGTAGGTATTAGCGGTGCATTTTTAGTCGTCCTTGGTTCTATATCTATCGCATTAAGTAAATCTAATTAATAGGATTAATTGGCATTATTTAGATTTTATTAATGAGGAAAAACACATAATAAATACTGATGTAGATAATTCCTATATTTATTATGATCATAAAAGAAGTCTTAGTAATTAACAGCAAACTAATCGCAAACGGTCTGAAATTTTGTTTGCGTAGTCTGTGATAGGCACTATTGAAAATAGTTTAACAGGGTGTTTGAATCACTACCAAAATTTGAGCCTCGCTCAACAACATCACCACAAAAGTTAAGCGATGAATATGTTTGGTAATTGGGGCAGCACCCTGAAAAAAAATTCTCTAACACTGATTTTGTCAATATTGCTGCCAACATTTGGGATAAGTAACCCGGTTATGGCCGCAGAACAAATTCATGCTTCCTATTCAGCACTAGAAATTTCTATCCCTATTACTGCCTTAGAAAGCTATGCCAAGTATGGGATAATTAATGCAGATTTAGCTGGGTATTATCAATATATTCCTAAACGTAAACTGCAAGAATTCAGGAAAATTTTAGTTCAACCACTCAGAATTAGTCCGGCTGTAACTGCCCAATTTCTTGATACCCAACAAGGGAAATTCATCTTACAAAGATTAGCAGAATTAATTAAACCTAAATCTCATTATTCAAAATTTGTATCTGGGTCTTTACGCACAGCTTTAATTGCCGCTGCTGCTGAACCGGAAGGGTTAAATTTATTAAATTTATTACGTAAATATCCTCAAGATAATATCAATATTGATGTGGCTTCCAGCCTAAAAGTTGCTGGTGAGTTGGAGAAAATGATCAGCGACACGGAAACCACTATTTCCGTATTAATCCAAGCATCAAAATTAGAAGCTGATCAAATTTCTTATTCTAATTTTTCTCAATTACCAAAATTGTCACATTCAGAAATTTTATCAACTCAGAAACAAACAATTAAGTTCTTTGATGTAATCCGTAATCGGCATTTAACCACAGATATATATATTCCTAATATCCAAAATCCTGCACCTGTAATTGTGATTTCTCATGGCTTAGGTTTGGATAGTAGTAACTTTCGTTATTTAGCACATCATTTAGTTAATCATGGTTTTGCTGTGGTGATTCCCAATCATCCTGGTAGTGATGCTAAACAATTAAAATCTTTAATTAAGGGTAATAGCAATCAAGTTACACAGCCAAATGAATTTAAAGATAGACCTTTAGATATCAAGTATATTTTAGATCAATTAGAGTCAGATTCCCAATTTCAGCAGCGGCTGAACTTACAACAAGTGGGAGTATTTGGTCAGTCTTTAGGAGGTTATACTGCCTTAGCTTTAGCGGGGGCAAAAATTAACTTTTCCCAACTACAAGCAGACTGTAATGCCGAGAAATTGAGAAATACTTGGAATATGTCTTTACTGTTGCAATGTCGGGCTTTGGAATTGCCCAACCAGTCAGGACAAGATTACAATTTACAAGATACCAGAATTAAAGCCGCGATCGCTGTTAATCCGATCACCAGTTCTATTTTCGGACAAGCCGGGTTAAGCCAAATTCATACCCCAGTCATGATTGTTGGTAGCAGCGAAGACACAGTTGCCCCAACTTTATATGAGCAAATTGTCCCTTTTTCTTGGATTATTCATCCCGAAAAATACTTGGTTATGCTACTTGGTGGTACTCATTTTTCCACCATTGGTAACAGTAATCCTGGCAGTACCCAAATGGCACTACCAACAGATATGGTAGGTGATGCTTCCCAAGCCCATGATTACATGAATGCGTTAAGTTTACCCTTTTTTCAAACTTATATAGCCGGAAAACCAGAATATCTATCTTATCTTAACGCCGCCTACGCTCAAAGTATTTCTAGTCAGTCTCTCGGTTTAAATCTTGTCCAGTCCCTTGATCATCTTAAATTAGCACCAATTTTAGGTAATCTTCAAGACAGCAAACCTGTTAAAAAAAGACTTTCTCATACTATTGTCCATTTTGGATTTTGGCTGCTAGGTATTGGTATTTCTCTATTACATTTATTAGCATTTTTCTAATTGATTTCACCCGGATTTTTCTTGGAAGTCGGCGATCGCCAATTTGTGTGAAAATACAAAAATCTCAACCCTAAAATCTAAACTTGTGCAAGGCTTTCTCAATTTACACAAACCACTTGACTGGACTTCTCATGACTGCGTAGCCAAAGTCCGAAAACTACTGAAGATGAAACGAATCGGACACGCAGGAACTTTAGATCCTAAAGCTACCGGAGTATTACCGATAGCCTTGGGTAAAGCCACCAGATTATTACAATATTTACCGGGAGAAAAGGCTTATCAAGCCACTGTCCGGCTAGGAATACAAACTACTACAGATGATTTGGAAGGGGAAATTATTACCTCTACACCCTGTCCGGGATTAGATATAGAACATATCAAAACCTCCCTTTCCCAGTTTATCGGTAAAATTGAGCAAATCCCCCCCAGTTACAGCGCCATTCAAGTTGATGGCAAACGCCTCTATGATTTAGCGCGAAAAGGGGAAATAGTCGAAGTTCCGGTGCGAACAGTCGAAATTTCCCAAATTCAGGTGTTAGACTGGCGAGACGGAGATTTTCCCGAATTAGATATAGCCATATCTTGTGGGACGGGAACATATATTCGGGCGATCGCTCGTGATTTAGGTACAATACTCAATACAGGTGGCACTCTATCCGCCCTCATTCGCACACAAAGCAGTAGTTTCCAGTTTCAAACCAGTCTCAGCTTCACAGATTTAGCCACCCAAATCGAAAACAGCACATTTCAACCTATATCCGCAGACACACCATTACAACATCTCAAAGCCGTAAATTTAGCCCCAGAATCAGCGAAAAAATGGTGTCAAGGTCAAAAAATTCCCCTCAATCTGGCTATTGACAACTTTGTGCGAGTTTATGAAACAGAAACCAATTTTTTAGGAATCGGGAAATTAGAAAATGATTTATTAGTCCCGCAAATGGTGTTTTATGAATATCTAAATTAAAAATCAAGCAATTATCAATTAAAGATGTAACTGCTGTCAGGAGTTGTCAATTCAATGTCTAAAGTCCAGGTGACTTCACCTGAGTTCGACATAAGATAATTTGCGGAAAACTCGCCCCAAGTATGAATCTCAAACCCTTATTCTTTCGCTCTTAAAAATCATAACTCCGTTCGCGTAGCGTCTTTAGAAGGAGAAACTCCGAACTCCGAACTCCTAACACCGAACTCAGGTGACTTAGATTCAGGAAGACTAACCAGAAAAGGTTTCCTGATAAGTTCATAATTCTCCAGATAAATTCACAGCAAATTCATAAAAATAGCATAATTTATCCTGTACATGACTGTTTTTCGGGAATTACTCTAATATACATTCGGGCGCATATAACCGTTGTGAGGAGTAAATTTTGAAAAAAGCAAAATTTTTATGTATGTTATTACGCCCAAATTGGCTAAAGTTCATAGGTACAACTTTATTAGGCTATATATGGGCTACCACCGCTCTTTCAGTTACCCCTGGTTATGCAACAGAGGAAATAATTTCTAAAACCCATAGCAGTAAAGAATTAATAACTAATCAAGCTGACTTAAAGACTAACTTACCGGATCTCCAAGAGGTATTAGCGAAAAACGTAGAGTCAGGGCGGAAAATTGAATCTCTGCTTGATCAAAAACAATCACGGATCACTGCTCAAACAGACACTTCAGTCCCAACTGATAACCGTCAAATTGATACTGATAAATTACGCCAAAATTTATTAGTTGACCCTCTTGTTAAAGTAATTCCACCCAAACGTACCTATTCTCCTTCACTTACCTTTGCTACACCAAGCGCCTTTGGAGCTACCTGGGGTGATGTGTTTTTCGGGGCATCCGCAGCCACCACTGGTAAAGCTAGAACTCAACCAGACGGGAGTATCAGCATGGGTTTTGGGTTAGGAGATGCCCGAAAACTAATCGGTCTAGAACTTGGCTACAACATTGGTAGTATCAAAAATTTTGGCTACAACGGAACTTTTGACCTCAAAGCTAACCGCGTTGTCTATGCGAAAGGTAACACTCAAATAGCTGCGGCGGTAGGCTGGAAGTCTTTTGCACAGCACGTTAAGGGAGAAACAGTGAGACCTTCTGGTGTCTATGGTGTCGTCACAACCTACTCCCTATTAAAGCCTAACGATACTGTTAATAAAATGCCCATCTCCTTTTCCGTAGGAGCCGGTGGTGGCGATTTCCGCACAGGTGATGCAACTACAGGTGTATTTGCGGGAGTTGGCGTACAAGTTCGTCCCCAAATCGGTATGGGTATGGGCTGGAGTGGGGTTGGTTTCAACGTTGGAGCTTCTTTTGTGCCTATACCGACCATTCCCTTAACAGTCAATACTGTGGTCGCGGATCTTACTAATACTAGCCAAGGCGGTACTGTATTTGTTCTCAGTGTAGGTTATGGGTTCAATTTCTTACCTAAATAAACACTTCAATTTTGAGAAAATCACCATGTTAAAAATCAGAACTTTTATTCTTGCTATCACTCTCACTCCCCTACTGGCAATTAATTGGCAGCAAGCAGGCCAATCCCAAACTTCACCCAGTGTGGGGACAGCCGGCAGTATGAGTGGCGCTCCTGGACCAATTAATACGAGTCCTAGTGTGGGGACAGCCGGGGGTATGAGTGGCGGTGGCAACACTAGCACCAGTGGGAATACTATTTCTAATCCCAATCCTAGTGTAGGTAACGCTGGCGGTCAAAGTGGTGCTGGTAACGGGACAGGTAACAATGGCAATCCCGATGATAACACCAGTCCTAGTGTAGGTAACGCTGGTGGTCAGAGTGGTGCTGGCAACGGGACAGGTAACAATGGCAATCCCGATGATAATACCAGTCCTAGTGTAGGTAACGCTGGCGGTCAAAGTGGTGCTGGTAACGGGACAGGTAACAATGGCAATCCCGATGATAACACCAGTCCTAGTGTAGGTAACGCTGGTGGTCAGAGTGGTGCTGGCAACGGGACAGGTAACAATGGCAATCCCGGTGATAATTCCAATCCTAGTGTAGGTAACGCTGGCGGTCAGAGTGGTGCTGGCAGCGGGACAGGTAACAATGCCAACAATGGTGGCGATACTGGCACAGAGAACAATGGTGGCGATACCGATACTGCTAACAATGGTGGCGATACTGGCACAGAGAACAATGGTGGCGATACTGATACAGGCAATAATAATGAAGAAGACAATGACAATCCTTCAGGCCCAGTAGAGAATCTTGCACCTAGAGCATCTTCTATTCGCATCGTCCGCACACCACGTGGCAATATCATTAGAATTAAAATAGAGGCTCAAAAACAAATAAATGAAGTTGCTCTTAACCTATTAAATAGCAACAATTCTGGAGTTTTAGTAGCCCTCGTGCAAGGTGGATCAACTGGACAGATTGCATCTGATAACTTGATCAATTTCTTAAATAGTGCAGGTGTTAATACAGATTTAGGAAATAATTTGAGAGAAATTCTCAGTAGGATTGTTAGCAATCAAGGAAATGTGGATGTAGATATTAACCAGTTGAATAATGCTATTAATACCTACAACCAAATTATCCAAGAAGGTAGTCCGGTGACTTTGCAAGCACTTTCACAAAACCGAGATTTTGTGGAAATTGGTAGGGTGCTAAAAGAATTGAGAAAAGCGGTCAACTAATCTCAAGCCCAATTAATTACACAGTAACAAAAAATAACGGGGAGACACAAGGGCTTCTCCGTTATTTTTTGTAAATTTGAGAAAGTTACATAAAAAAGTTAAGTTGATAATAGGCGAAGACAACGGGGAAATAAAAGTGAGTCCTGGATTTGATTACGATTTAGTGATTATCGGCGCTGGTGTAGGCGGACATGGTGCTGCTTTACACGCTATCAGTTGCGGTCTGAAAACGGCGATTATTGAAGCTGGAGATATGGGAGGAACTTGTGTTAACAGGGGTTGTATTCCTTCTAAGGCATTACTGGCTGCTTCAGGAAAGGTGAGGGAATTACGTAATGCCCATCATCTCAAGTCTTTGGGAATACAGATTGGTAATGTGGAGTTTGAACGGCAAGCGATCGCTGATCATGCTAACAATCTCGTTGCCAAAATTCAAGGAGACTTAACCAACAGTCTCAAGCGCCTGGGAGTTGAGATTATTCGAGGTTGGGGTAAGGTGTCTGGTACACAAAAAGTTACCATCACCACAGACAAAGGTGAGAAAACCATCACAGCCCAAGATATTATCCTTTCTCCTGGTTCTGTTCCCTTCGTTCCCCCCGGAATTGAAGTAGACAGCAAAACCGTATTTACCAGTGACCAAGGCGTTAAATTAGAAACTCTACCCAAGTGGGTGGCGATTATTGGTAGCGGTTACATTGGCTTAGAATTTTCTGATGTTTACTCGGCTTTAGGTTGTGAAATCACGTTAATTGAAGCCCTGAGTGAGTTAATGCCAGGATTTGATCGGGATATTGCTAAACTGGCTGAACGGGTCTTAATTAACCCCCGTGATATTGAAACCAAAGTCGGTATCTACGCTAAAAAAATTATTCCTGGTTCACCAGTAATCATTGAGTTGGCTGACTTTGAAACTAAAGAAGATTTAGAAGTTCTGGAAGTTGATGCTTGTTTGGTCGCTACCGGTCGCGTTCCAGCTACACAAAATCTTGGCTTAGATTCTGTGGGAGTCGCTCTTGATCGCCGTAATTTTATTCCTGTAAATGATAATATGGCGGTATTATCGGACGGGGAAGTTGTCCCCCATCTCTGGGCTATTGGTGATGCTACCGGCAAAATGATGTTGGCTCATGCGGCATCTGCTCAAGGTATTATTGCTGTAGAAAATATGATGGGTCGTCACAAAACTGTTGACTACCGCAGCATTCCCGCCGCCGCTTTTACCCATCCAGAGGTTAGTTATGTGGGTTTGACTGAAACAGCCGCCGATGCTTTGGGTTTAACTGAAGGTTTTGAAGTCGCCACCACTAAGAGTTACTTTAAAGGTAATTCCAAGGCTTTGGCAGAAAATGATACTGATGGAATGACAAAGGTAATTTATCGCAAAGATACTGGCGAGGTTTTAGGTGTACATATCTTTGGTCCCCACGCCTCAGATTTAATTCACGAAGCCGCCGCCGCTGTTGCTAATCGTCAATCTATCCAAACTCTTGCTTACTTGGTTCACGCTCATCCAACACTTTCAGAAGTTCTAGATGAAGCTTACAAACGGGCATTAGTAAGTTAATAGAAAAATTAAGGAGTTACAGGTGATAGGTAATGGGGAAGAGAAAAATGTTCTTTCTTCTTCATTCTTCTTTCCGAACTCCTGACTCCTAACAAAGGGCGCAGGCCCTGCGCCCCTACCTCCTGATTCCTTAAAAAATATGCAAATCCGTCGTCGTTCACCTAGCACAGTTATTAATATTTCTATACTTCAATATCAATCTGCTATAGAAGGGGCTGCACCAAATAATATTTTAGAAGAAATTGTTTGGCAGAAAGAAACAGAAGTTGAGAAAATGCGAGAAAGGCTACCTTTAAAGGAATTGCAAACACAAGCCCTGTCTGCACCACCAACTCGTGATTTTGTGGCTGCTTTACGTCAAGGTAAAACTAATCCGGCTTTGATTGCTGAGGTTAAAAAAGCTTCTCCCAGTAAAGGTGTATTTAGGGAGGATTTTGACCCAGTAGCGATCGCACAATCTTATCAAAAAGGTGGCGCTAGTTGTCTTTCTGTTCTCACAGATGTTAAATTTTTTCAAGGTAGTTTTGAAAATCTATCCTTAGTCCGTTCCGCAGTAGATTTACCTTTACTGTGCAAGGATTTTATTATCTATCCTTACCAAATGTATTGGGCGCGAATTCATGGAGCAGACGCAGTTTTATTAATAGCAGCCATTCTTAATGATCAAGATTTGCAATACTTTATCAAAATTGCTAATAACTTGAAAATGACAACTTTAATAGAAGTGCATAATTTAGAAGAACTAGATCGAGTTTTAGCTTTAGATGGTGTTTCTTTAATCGGGATTAATAATCGCAATTTAGAAGATTTTTCTGTTGATTTACAAACAACTTGTCAATTACTCACAGCTAGAGGTGAACAGTTACAAGCAAAAAACATTCTTGTAGTCAGCGAATCAGGATTGCATCACCCAGAGGATTTAAGTGTAGTTAAAAAAGCAGGTGCATCCGCTGTACTGATTGGTGAATCCTTGGTCAAACAACCAGATCCTCAATTAGCAATAGCCAATCTCTTTGCTTAATCACAGTCTTAAATACCATATAAAACAAGAGTTTACATCCGCATTTTTCCCTGCTATCTCCTGCTTAATTAACTGCAATTATTTATTTCTTGTGTAAGAATTAATTTGGGTTTAACAAAACTTTAACTAAGTTAAAAATTAAACATCCCTAAGTTTCAACTTCATCATAAACTACATGGAGCCAATTCCTTTACCTTCTCCTATCCATTACGAACTTATACTTCAAATTTTAGAAAGACAAACCATGACTTCTCTAGGTCAAAACCAAGACCTACGCAATCAAGTTAATCAACTGATTATTACCCTGCGAAAAGCTGCATCCCAACAAAAACGGCTAGAAGAAACTTTTGAATCTTCTTCCTTAGTAATTGATCACCGTTGGTCTATTAACCATTTTGGTGATAAAGTAGATTGCTCATGATCAATGTCTATTTCCATTTAGACAAAACTCAGCCCTGCAAAAGCGGGGTTAATTAAACAGTTTTCACTTTTTATCGCCAAATCCGTAGGGGCGCAGGGCCTGCGCCCTCCAGTGTGTTTCATAAGAACGAGAATTGCTGTAACTGACATTCCTACGAAAAATTTGAGTAGGTTTTTTTGTGTTTTTATCCCCTAGAGGGGTTAATTTGGATTGTATTGAAATTTTCAACTAGGACACAAACATGGACGATAAATTGATGCTGATGATTCCTGGTCCGACCCCAGTTCCAGAAGCAGCTTTACTAGCATTAGCTAAACATCCCATTGGCCACCGCAGTGGTGAATTTAGTAGCATGATGGGAGAGGTGACAGAAAACCTGAAATGGCTACATCAAACCACCAGTGATGTATTAATGCTAAATGTCAGTGGTACTGGGGCTGTAGAAGCGGGAATAATTAATTTTCTTTCTCCAGGCGATCGCATATTAGTCGGTTCTAATGGTAAATTCGGTGAACGTTGGGTAGAAGTTGGTCAAGCCTTTGGCTTAAATGTAGAAGCAGTCACCGCAGAATGGGGACAACCCTTAGACCCAGCCCAATTTGCAGCCAAACTCCAAGCTGATACCAACAAAGAAATCAAAGCCGTCATTATCACCCACAGCGAAACCTCAACCGGTGTCATTAATGATCTAGAAGCCATCAACCGCCACGTCAAAGAACATGGAGAGGCTTTAATTATTGTTGATGCTGTCACCAGTTTAGGGGCTTATAACGTCCCTGTAGACGCTTGGGGTTTAGATGTAGTTGCTTCTGGTTCACAAAAAGGTTATATGATTCCCCCCGGTTTAGGATTTGTCTCCGTCAGTCCTAAAGCCTGGGAAGCCTACAAAACCGCAAAATTGCCCAAGTATTATTTAGATTTAGGGAAATATCGGAAAGCCACCGCTAAAAATACCACTCCCTTTACCCCTCCCGTCAACTTAATGGTGGCACTACATACCACCTTGGGAATGATGAAAAAGGAAGGATTGGAATCCATCTTTACCCGTCATGAACGCCAAAAAAATGCTACTCGTGCAGCAATGAAAGCATTAAATTTATCATTGTTTGCCGCAGATGAATGTGCCAGTCCTGCCATTACCGCTGTAGCTACTCCAGGCATCGAAACCGATAAAATTCGTTCTTTAATGAAAAAACGGTTTGATATTGCTTTAGCAGGTGGACAAGACCATCTGAGTAATAAAATTTTCCGCATAGGTCACTTAGGTTTTGTGTGCGATAGAGACATTCTTAGCTGTATCGCCTCCCTAGAAGTTGTCCTTCCACAAGTTGGTCATGAAAACTTCACCCCCGGCGCTGGTATAGCAGCAGCAGCAAAAGTTTTTGGACAATAATTATTAAGCAGGTAATGGGTAATGGGTAATGGGTAATGGGTAATGGGTAATGGGTAAATTCTTCTCCCCTGCTCCCCTGCCCCTCTGCTCCCCTGCTCACCGGTCTTTTCCCTACGCTGTTTCCAGCCAATCATAAATTTGTTCCAACTGTTCCAACGTAATTAACCCATATTGCCAAAGAGTCATAGTTAAAGAACCAGGATCTTGATCACGGTTACGTAATGCTACAGCGAGGGAAGCAGCGGAAATTGCCAAATCTTCCTGGAGAAAATTAATTAGTCGAGAATATCTTGATGGTGCCATTTGTATCTCACCTCCTTGAGTAGAATTGATGATCATAGATTGTTTATCGAATTTTGTGGGTATTGTGTAGCCAGTATTTTATGTGTCACCTGGCTGTAAGTAGCTCAAAGATTCAAGGTTGTATAAAAAAATATATTCTTCCAAGTAACCCTTTTGTAAAGCATTAATCTACCTGAATCTACTAGTAGACCAAGGTACTGACAATCACGGAGCAATTCCTACTACAGCGACTTGTGTATCCCATCAGGATAATATTTAGGTAATATTTCAACCATGATGTTAGTGTCACCATTAACACCCTCTAGTTTTTTGTTTTGATTTAAGTAACAAAGATTTTATAATTTATACTCACCTATTGGCGACTATTTACACTTGCGCCAAAAGAGAGATTTTTGTTACTTAATTTTAAAGTCGTGATTTTAACTGGAAAAACTAAAATTTGATGTTATGCAGGCTACTGATAAATATTAACCTCTTTACTATTATTTATGCCAGGTTTGGTAGTATTTTTTCAAAAAATATTTTGTCCCAGATAAAAATGCAGCGTCAAGACTTATGCTATTTTTACATACAATCGTTGCTATAGCAGAAATCAGAAGTTAAAAGTTAAAAGCCTCTTGTAGTATAGCTCTTACCAGAGATTTTGTATCTTATTCAAGTGCATAGAGCGATAGTCAATATTGATTCTATTTATCGAATAGTCCCAGGAGTTAGAAAATCTATTTTGATCTGATCTCCTTTCTTTAAACCTAGTTCTTTCGCTCGTCCTGACCTAAGTTCAATTACTTGATCTATCAGGACATTAGGACCATAGGTAGGACAAGGTTCTATGTCACAAGGAGGAGCAGATGCTTGGATGTACTGAACCACACCCTTCCGAAGAAATACCATATCTAACGCAACAGGTACATTCTTCATCCAAAATTGTACTGGTTGTGCGATCGGAAAAAGAAACAGCATTCCTTGGTTATCGGGCAAAGCCTTTCTATACATCAACCCCATCTGTTGTTGTTCTTGTGTTCGTGCTACTTCTAACTGAATTTTTATATTTTCAGGGAGAGTAGCTTCAGCAGAAATTGGTAGATTTTGTCCAAGATTTACTGGTGTTTGGGTTGATGATTCTGGTGTTACGGCCGGAGATTGAGCCGTGGTTAGTGATGAACAGCCCATGAGTAGGATACTAAGCAATACTGAACATAAACTAAGCCAAGAAATCATAACTCGTATAGGGAGTAGGGGGAGTGGGGGAAGTGGGGGAAAACAACTAGCACTTAGTTTTGGAGATTCACCTTTG
>NZ_VIKX01000215.1 GCF_009711935.1 Dolichospermum sp. UHCC 0259
CACAAATAGAAAACTGACAGACCACTAGTGTATAGCTATCATTGGCAGTATTACACCTTATTTAATCCACGATCCTTAGTTGTTTTTTCTGAGTTGGGTTTTGACATTCATCTAACAAACGTCTCAATAAATCTGTTCCTAGTCTTTGCAGTTCTTGTACTTCAGTGATTTCGCCCAAATGCAAATGGACACGAATTAAGTCTCGTAAAACCTCAAGGCGCAATTGGGGAAAATCTTCTAATGTCAGGAATTTGAGGGATTCGTTATAACTTTTAGCGGCTTTGCGGTAATAGGTGCGGGGGTGGCGTTGTCTTAACCCTTGGGAATAGTGAGCATCACCAATATATTGATGTAATAAACCTTGAGCTTCTGGTTGGGGACAATATTTCAACCCTTCTTCAAAACTTGCTAATTCGCCATCATAGCCACGCTGGTTGAGATCGGGATTTCTTCTAACTACTGCACTCGACAAACTCAGGAAAGGATCGTGACCCCTTGATTCTCCAGCTGCAATACCCCTATTTAACCAAGCTTGGTGTAAATCAGGTTGAAAATGCACAGCCTGGTCGTAGGAAGCGATCGCTTCTTCATACCTCCCTAAATTATTCAGTGCAGCACCCTTTCCGTTCCAAGCTTCGTGGTAATCAGGTTTAAATTGGAGAGCTTGGTCAAAGGAAGCGATCGCCTCTTCATATCTCCCTGATTTCCCCAAAGCAATGCCCCGTCCGTACCAAGCTTCGTGGAAATCAGGTTTAAATTGGAGAGCTTGGTCAAAGGAAGCGATCGCTTCTTCATACATCCCTAAATTCCCCAAGGCATTGCCCCGGCTGTGCCAAACTTCATGGAAATCAGGTTTAAATTGGAGAGCTTTGTCATAGGATACGATCGCTTCTTCATACATCCCTAAACTCCCCAAGGCATTGCCCCGGCTGTGCCAAACTTTATGGTAATCAGGTTTAAATTGGAGAGCTTTGTCATAGGATACGATCGCTTCTTCATACATCCCTAAATTCCCTAAAGCAATACCCCGGTTGTGCCAAGCATCGTGGTAATCAGGTTTAAATTGGAGAGCTTTGTCATGGGATGCGATCGCTTCTTCATATTTCTCTAAATTACCCAAAGCAATGCCCCGGTTGTTCCAAGCTTGGTGGAAATCAGATTTAAATTGGAGAGCTTTGTCAAAAGAGGCAATCGCTTCTTCATATCTCCCTAAATCATCCAAGGTATTGCCCAGTCCGTACCAAGCTTGGTGGTAATCAGGTTTAAATTGGAGAGCTTTGTCAAAAGAGGCAATCGCTTCTTCATATCTCCCTAAATCATCCAAGGTATTGCCCAGTCCGTACCAAGCTTGGTGGTAATCAGGTTTAAATTGGAGAGCTTTGTCAAAAGAGGCAATCGCTTCTTCATATCTCCCTAAATCATCCAAGGTATTGCCCAGTCCGTACCAAGCTTGGTGGTAATCAGGTTTAAATTGGAGAGCTTTGTCGTAGGAGGCAAGAGCCGCTTCATGTTTCCCTAAATTACCCAAGGTAACACCCCGGTTGCACCAAGCATAGTAGTAATCAGGTTTAAATTGGATAACTTTGTCAAAGGAGACAAGAGCAGCTTCAAAACTTCCTGCCGTAAATTGCTCACCACCACGATTAAACCAAGCTTCCGCCTGTCCAACTTCTGTTATTTCTTCACTTCCAGATGGGATAACAACATCATTCGTTTCCTCTGGTTGCAACTGTACCCCAATCTGATAAGCCACCTTACCTAAATCCATACCCAAATCACGCAACAGTACCAAACGCCTACCTAACTCCTGATTGGGCGCATCAGCAACCAATAACCTTTCCCCAAACCCCCGCAACCAAATAATTAACTCAGCCTCAGTCACACCATTGGTAGCTAATAAGCCCTTGACTCCTGCCCTGGTCAACCCCTGTTCAACCTCAGCCAACAACCGGAAAAATAAAGCCTCATACTCAGCATCAGTTAACCGTCGCGCTGGTTTTACTTCCACAGGTGCAGAAGTGGGTTCTTTAATAAATACACGCCGCCACAACTTTTGAAGCCACTGCCAAATCTGTCTGAGCATGGTTGCTAATTCACATCGCTACGGAATATTTTAGCAACTTCCGTACATTTGCAGTTAATTTTTGCAGCGTTGCATAATGGCGGTATGAATTAAGTTTCGCGCAAAGGCGCAAAGGAGCAAAGCCGCAAAGTTTGAGATTTTAATTCTCTGTAAAATGTTTGCAAAGAGTTCACGGTGAACTGACGCAATAATTTCTTAAATTCTTGAAAAACTCTTAATATCTTCTTTAGGAGTGAAGCCAAAATCTCAGACTACCCTTAAAGAGAAAGGATCTGCAAGAGAAAGAGCCAAACCCAAACAAAAGATTTAAACTGAACTATGACACTACAAAGCTTTGGTGTGATTGGATTAGCGGTTATGGGCGAAAATATCGCACTTAACGTAGAAAGAAATGGCTTCCCAATTGCAGTTTACAACCGCTCTCGTGAAAAAACCGATGCCTTCATGGCGCACCGCGCCCCAGGACGGAACGTTAGAGCCGCTTTTAGCCTCGAACAATTTGTCGCCTCATTGGAACGTCCCCGCAAAATTTTGGTGATGGTACAAGCTGGTAAGCCTGTTGATGCGGTAATTCAACAGCTTAAACCTTTACTGCAAGAGGGTGATATCATTATTGACGGTGGTAACTCTTGGTTTGAAGATACCGAAAGACGCACTCAGGAATTAGAACCCATCGGTTTACGCTATATCGGTATGGGTGTGAGTGGTGGTGAAGAAGGCGCATTAAATGGTCCTTCTCTCATGCCCGGTGGGACAAGAAGCTCCTATGAGTATCTATCCCCCATTTTCAACAAAATCGCGGCTCAAGTTGATGATGGTCCTTGTGTAACCTACATTGGTCCTGGTGGTTCTGGACACTATGTAAAAATGGTTCACAACGGTATTGAGTACGGTGATATGCAGTTAATTGCAGAAGCCTACGATTTGCTGAAAAATGTGGCTGGTTTAAGTGCAGCACAACTTCATGAAGTGTTTGCTCAATGGAATACAACTGACGAACTCAATTCATTTTTGATTGAGATTACCGCCAATATTTTCCCCTACGTAGATCCTGACAGCAAGATTCCTCTCGTTGATTTGATTGTTGACGCAGCCGGTCAAAAGGGTACTGGTCGTTGGACTGTACAAACTGCTTTGGAATTGGGTGTAGCTATTCCCACAATTACAGCGGCGGTAAATGCTCGGATTCTCTCTTCGATTCGAGATGAACGGATTGCTGCTTCTAAGATTATCACTGGACCAAATGCTAAGTATGGTGGCGATATTGCAGCTTTTGTGAACATGGTGCGTGATGCTCTTTATTGTTCCAAAATCTGTTCTTATGCTCAAGGTATGGCACTGTTATCTACAGCTTCCAAAACTTACAATTGGGAATTGAATCTGGGCGAAATGGCGCGGATTTGGAAGGGTGGTTGTATTATTCGGGCTGGTTTCTTGAATAAGATTAAGAAAGCTTTTGACGAAAATCCAGCGTTACCTAACTTGTTGTTAGCGCCTGAGTTTAAGCAAACAATTCTGGATAGACAAGCTGCTTGGCGGGAAGTAATTGTCACTGCTGCTAAGTTGGGTATTCCTGTACCTGCTTTCAGTGCTTCTCTAGATTACTTCGATAGTTACCGCCGCGATCGCTTGCCACAAAACTTAACTCAAGCACAACGCGACTACTTCGGCGCTCACACCTACAAACGTACCGACAAAGAAGGCTCTTTCCACACTGAGTGGGTTCCCATTGCTGAAGCTCAGAAGTAAGATATTTCTGGTTAAGCATTCAAGTTAATTCTTGCCATTTATTTCGGCAAGATTGCCTGTAGGGGCGGGGTTTCCCCGCCCTTAATTGTAACAATTAAAGACTTTAAATTCAGTTAGTAAAGATAAAGAGATTTAGATGCAATTCACAGAAAATGAATTTAGGGATTATTTATTTAACAACCACAAAGAAAATATTTCTGATTTAATTGTTGGGCGCAGAAATCCTGTTACTTGGAAGAGTACCGAATTTCCACCATTACGATTTTTATTACAAAAATTAGCTGAACAAAGAATCAACGAATTACTGGATGGTCTAGAATCATTAGTAATTACTGCAAGGGAGTTGAAACTTGGAAAATTGGGTGATTCAACAACAAGATTGGATCTTTTTGGTAGTTCCGAAAAAAATGGCATAACAATCATTGAACTGAAAAAATCACAGCAAACTGAGCGCCAAGCTTTTACTGAGCTTCTTGCATATGCTAATCATTTTTGTTCAATATTTCCAGGGCTTAAAGAAAGCTCAATCACTTCAGTATTGATAGCTCCGATGGAGGTAAGAACTGTCAGAGATGCCTTTGTTCAAGAACTTGTCGCAAACAATAAAAGTGTTGTGGCACTGATACCAAAAGATGATAATGGCAAAATAACCTTATCTGTCTACTATCCAGACGAATCATATTATCAATGGTTTGAAAATAATCTGCTCGATGACAGGTCAATGTCAACTGTAGTAATAGCCTTTCCAATAATTGAAGGATGGATAGATGATGATACTTTGAGTGAAGACAAAACAATACCTGATTATTCAAAGGATGCACTAAACACAATCTCCAATGCAATCTCACATAGGCTAGAGTCGGAAGGTTTTCATGCACTTGTATATGCTTCTCAAAAATGGGGGGAGATTGGTCAGTCTATTCCTTATCCAAATACAATATGTGTAGCAGCAATTAATCCTTTTTCATCATTTCGTACTGCCACTTATGAAGATACTATTTACGGTGAATCAGAACAAGGGCGGCTATCTGAAATCCAATCCATCTATAATCAACTAAGCGATGATGAACAAGAATTTTGGCTTGAAAGTATTGAGTTGAACTTTCATAATCGCCTTATAAAATCCGTTAGAGAAGAGTTCAAACTTTGCTTTAAGAATAGAAATGACTCAAATTTCTATAGTGAAATTTCTCTGCCAGATTGGGACGAATTCAAGCGCAGTAAGATTGACTCAGGATGTACTCATAAACTAGATATATATTTAACTGGATTGCTGAGGTTAATATATATGACTTATATCAGCCATATATATGACAGCAAAGAAAATTGTATATTTTACCATGATGATTTACCCAAATACTCCTACGATACTTTAAGGAAGTTCTTACCAGTTTGGGAAATATTACGAGTTCTTGGACTTGGAGAAGAGCAAGTCTAAGAATGGGATGCACTAGAAGTTTTTGCACTTCGTTGTTATATTTATATGATAGATCATAACTTTATAACTCAGTTATTGGTATTGCAAGCGATTCCTAGTTCGTACTTCGCTATCGCACTGACAGCAGTTTTAGGGCAAACCCAACAATAAATCTCAGGATCAAGAGGCAATTGTGACTTTAAAAATGTAAAATATCTAATATATTCCCTAGTTTTATCCATCTCAATTAAAATCCAAATAGAGGTGACAATGGTTTTACAATTAGTCAGACACCAATTTACAGTTAAGCAATTTCACCAAATGGCTGAATCTGGTATTTTGTCAGAAAATGATAGATTAGAATTAATTCGGGGGGAAATGATTGATATGTCACCTATTGGAAGAAGACACGCTGGTTGTGTCAATAGATTAGTTAATTTCCTGATTCAGCTTCTCGGCAAGAAAATAGTGCTTGCACCTCAAAATCCTGTGGAATTAGATGAAACTTCTGAACCCCAACCGGATATAGCATTATTAAAACCCCGTCCAGATTTTTATAGAAATTCACACCCCCAACCAGAAGATATATTTTTGTTAATAGAAGTTGCCGATACAACGGTAAAATATGATCGGGAAGTAAAAATTCCTTTGTATGCAGAAGCAAATATTCCTGAAGTTTGGTTAGTAGATGTTAATCAAGAAATTATAGAAGTATATCGAAATCCTCTCCAGGGAATTTATCAAGATGTCCAGAAGTTAGTAAAAAATGAGATTTTATCAATTTTAGCTTTTCCTGATGTGCAGATTAATGTAAGTGAAATATTTTAAAAATATAAAAATTACCAATCTTATGCGTTTCCTCGTCTGATAAGGTACAAAATTATCTGTGTTCATCTGCGTTTATCTGCGTTTAATTCTGACTTCTTGTACCTGATAAATGGTGTTGGGTTTTCTTGCGTCAACCCAACCGACAAATACTACTTAACAGGGATAGAATCAACATCCACAGTTTCGCCAGCGGCAGGGGCATGATTAGCCGGATTGGTGGTACTATTTTCTACAGTCCCCTTTTTTGCTTTCCAACCATCAAGAACTAAGGAAGAAACTTCGGAAACGAATAAACTCAACAGTAAAACATCGTCAATTTGACCAATAATAGGAATAAAATCTGGAGAAATATCTAAAGGGCTAATTAAATAGGGCAACTGTGCCGATAATTATCCACCAACGGTATTTAGGATTGCGTAGTGTGTTCCGATACCATGTATAAAGGGATTGAATTGAGAAGTTCATACTCTTAACCTCCAGTGATTTTTTTATTTTGGCAAATAATCCTCTAAACTCCCGGTGGGAATAACCGTCATATTGTGGATAGAAGATGTTACTCCTGAGTAATTAATCAGAAAAGTTTGTGAGTAGTGCAAAACTCTCTAAAATGAAAATGCCTTGACTACTCGGAATGGAGAGAGGAAAACTACACAGTGGATATTTTAGATTTGTTTAAGAAGGGCGGGCCTGCTATGTGGCCTTTGCTAGTTTTATCAGTCCTATCACTAAGTGTGATTTTTGAACGTCTATGGTTCTGGTTACGGATTCTTGCCCAGGAAAAAGAAATAGTCAATCGGGTTCTGGATGCTGCTGGTGAGGATTGGGGAATCGCTGAAGCAATAGCTGAACAATCTATAAAACAGCCCGTTGGCAGGTTTTTATATGCACCTTTAAGCTTACAAAAAAGTGATCCAGAAACCTTCAGATTAGCGCTAGAATCTACCGCAGCCGACGAGATAGCGGGAATGCGTCGGGGTGAAAAACTTTTAGAAGCTGTGATTGCCCTTTCACCACTGTTAGGATTATTGGGAACAGTTTTAGGTTTGATTCGTTCTTTAGGTGCAATTCGTATTGGTGATTTGGGAACTGAATCTACAGCCGGTGTCACTACAGGGATTGGGGAATCGTTAATTAGTACAGCAGCCGGATTAATAGTAGCGATCGCTAGTTTAGTATTCTATCGCCTATTTCAAAGTTTTGTTGTTAACCAAGTTAAAATTTTCAACAAAGCCGGCAATGAATTGGAACTGCTTTACCGTCAATATCCTCCCGAACCTAAAACAATTAACACAGACAGATTCTCAAAACGCACCTCTACAAATTTCGATTCATCTTCTCAGCTAGAATCAAAAACATTTATTCAAGAACCGGAAAATGAGCCAAATGATCCGATTGATAATTACGGTTTAAACCTTGTAGATTCAGAAAATTTGCCAGATAACAAGGTTGATAATACAAATTTGAACTCTGGAGAAAAACAAGAAGATGAAAGTTAAGCTAGACACCTCCGGTGAAGACCTTCAAATTCAAATTATCCCCCTAATTGATGTTGTCTTTTGTATTCTGACATTCTTTCTTTTAGCAGCTTTACAATTTACCCGTCAGCAAGCAATTAATGTTGACTTACCCAAAGCTAGTACAGGCGAAAATTCTGCGGCTAATTCCCAAATTAAAAGCAAAATATTACCTGTAACAATTGATGCTATTGGACTAACTTACATTGAAAAAGAACCAGTGAAACGGGAGGATTTAGAAGCACGTTTACAACAATATATCCAAACAAATCCAGACGGGATTTTGGTATTGAATGCGTCGCGGACAGCTACTTATAACGACGTAATTCAAACCTTAGACTTGCTGAGAAAAGTAGGAGGAAATCGTGTATCTTTGGGAATTATCCCCGGTTCATCTCAACCATTAACAAATATACCCAATTTCCCTACTCCTCCCATACCGAATAATCCCACCAACCCAGAAATTAACTCACCGGAAAATTTGAGGTCTTTACCACCGATTAACCCAAATCCCTTGCCTACACCGGGGAATGGAATTAACCCCGGTACTTTACCTCAAACACCTGTAACACCAGGAACCAATAATGCGTCTCCTCAAAATTAAACCCATTTTGTGAGAAACTTTGGATATTTTCTCCCCATATTTTCCTTAACAATTAGGAAGTTATGGGGATATTTTTAGGTAAATTTAAACAAGAAATGTAGGTTGGGTTAAGCGACAGCGCAACCCAACATTATCAAGGATTCTGAGGCTTAACCGAGCAGTATTGGAAGTTATGGGGATATTTTTAGGTAAACTTAAACAATTGCATCTAGGAGAAAAATCATGAAAGCAATATTAATGACCGCATTGGGTAAACCAGAAGTTTTACAACTACAAGAAGTTCCTCAACCCATACCCACAAACAAAGAAATTTTAGTAAAAATTTTTGCTGCCGGTGTTAATCCCATTGATACTAAAATACGTCAAAGGGGGACATTTTTCCCGGAACAAATGCCAGCTATTTTAGGATGTGATGGTGCAGGTATAGTAGAAGCTGTGGGTAATGATGTCCAAAAATTTGGTGTTGGTGATGAAGTATATTTTTGCTATGGTGGTTTGGGTGCAAGTCCAGGAAATTATGCTGAATATATCATTGTTGATGAGAGATGGTAACTGTTCACACTCCCCCACTAAAAAGGAATTAGGAAGTAACAGGGATAGGAG
>NZ_VIKX01000216.1 GCF_009711935.1 Dolichospermum sp. UHCC 0259
GTAAAGGATTCACAGAATTAACACACTAGTCGCGTGGGTAAAATTTCGCAAATGTTGATGATGGAAGCTATGTGTTGTGATTTTTGCAATGAGATTTTTACAGTTAATTTGGAATTACAACAAGTGAAAATGCCTTCTAGAGAACCGCCTCTAGTTTGGCATTGGAATGGATTAAGGTGGACGCAAGCCCGATTAGGAAATGTGGAATTAGGTTGGGGTTATGGTTTATCCGCAATTGCTTTTATTGTTTTACCGACTACCTTAATAGGAGTGACAGCATATTATTTTCCTCCCCATTCTCATGTTCCCCTGTCATGGCTTCCATTAGTTTGGACGGTGCTAACTTTTTTGTCACACTTAGGAATTATTATTTGGATTTTTCTTGAAGTTTATCAGATTCCTATTATTGCATATTTGCGAGCCATTACCCGTTGGCAAAATAGATTAGTTAGGTGAATTTTATCAACTTTAAACATCATTAAAAATTACTAAAAAGCCTACAGAATATGAATTTTGATTTTTAAATTCCTCTTTGGGGTAATAACAAAACTCCCTCATCATCTGTTAATAAATTCTGTGCTGCTTCCAACATAGATGGCATTATTTCTTGCAAATCTTCCCGATTATTTAAGTAAGTTTGTAAAGCTGACATTGGGTCAATACTGCTACTCGCTGTTAATTCAGGAATACGAGGTTTTGCTAATTGACTGACTAATTCGGCTTGAATGGTGTAAGTGTGTGCAATGCTTAAAGCTTGGTGAAGAGAAGAGTTATCAATTAAATCCAATTGTTCCGACTTTAATTTATAAATAAGTCGTACCACATTATCTTGAATATCATATTTAGTAATTGCTTTTAATAATGCTTTTTGTGGATCATCTTGTTTAGATAAATCTATCTCAATAGTCCGAAATATTCGCACGGGTAGGGGACAAAATTCCCAGTCTGCTTTCCCCTTTTCCAAATCTATCATCACATAACCTTTATCTTCCTTCTCTTCACTAAAGTCTACCCGTTCAATACTTCCAGGATAAATTACTGGTGGGTCATTAGATTTATTTAAATTCTGGTGTTTGTGAACATGACCTAAAGCTACATAATCAAAACATGGTCGAGTTAATAAAGATAGGGGTAATGTAAAACCTTTCCCGACTGCTAATAAACGTTCTGCACCTAAAGTAGCATTATCAGCCATTAAATGAGCTAAAAGCACAGTGGGTAAATGGGGGTCAAGACGGCGGATTTCTCCTTCGATAACTACCTCTAAACGGTCTGTGAGGAGTTGATTTACTTCTGCTAGAGAAGAACCCTGAGTTTCTTGACGAGTCATTAAAGTGGAACGAGTTAACCAGGGGAGAGTAATTATTTGCACATCTCCTTTTTGTGTAGAAATGCGATGAGTCGTTAAAGTATCACCAACCACAAACCCTGGTACTCCCAAAGTCCGATAAATATTTAAACTTGCACCCCCTAAACCTTGGGAATGTTGATCATGATTTCCTACTAATAAAACTGTGGGGATATCTGCATCAACTAAACGGCGAAATTGATTAGCAAAGGCTTCTTGCACATAGGGTGCAGGTGTGGCGTTAGGGAAGGCATCACCACCAAATAAGACTAAATCTACATGATCAGCGATCGCTCGATCAATACACAAAGATAATGTTTGTACAAAATCCTCCAGTCGTGTGTTTAAACCTGTGGCTGGATTAACGCGCCCATGACAAAAACCGCTACCAATATGGATATCTGAAAGATGGAGAATTTTCATAGTTTGTCAGTTGTCCTTTGTCAGTTGTCAGTTGTTCGTTGTTCGTTGTTCGTTGTTCTTTCTGAAATATTGCCAATGGAGTTGAGATAGGCGTTTAACTTGGGAGATAGTTCATCAATGATTGGTTTTAGCCTATTTACTTCTTCGTTTGTTAACAAATTTCGTTTGTAAGCTCTTCGTAACCAATGCCTAGTTTCATTTAAAGAACCTCTTGCTATCCTAACGAAACGGCGATTATCTTGAAAGTTATATCTACCACAACCTTCGGCAATATTTGCACCAATACTATCAACAGAACGTACTAGTTGCTTACCAATTGTTGATTTAGGAAACTCCTCCCAATGAAGAATGATGTTCCAAATTTCATCAGCTAGTTTTTCTGCTAATTGATAAACTTGCAAATTCTCAAAATTAGATTTCACCATTTCTTCAACTAACAACTAACAACTGACCACTGACCACTGACCACTGACCACTGACAATTAACTAAATGTGAATTCCACACTCAGTTTTTTCACTTCCGCGCCAACGTCCAGCCCGTTCGTCTTCACCTTCGCCGACTTTAGTGGTGATAGGTTCGTCACCAATACTGGGATAACCTTGATCATGAAGAGGGTTGTAAATTACTTTATGTTCAGCTACATACGCCCAGCTTTGCTTACGAGTCCAGGTAGCTAGAGGGTTAATTTTTAATCTGCCCTTACCATCTAATTCAAATACGGGCATAGTAGCACGAGTAACGGCTTGATCACGACGACGACCAGTGATCCAAGCTACGGTCTTGAGTTCATCTAACCCGCGTTGCAGTGGTTCAATTTTGGTAATGTCGTGGAATTTAGCAATATCTGTATCCCAAAGGGCTTCCCCAAATTTAGCAGCAAAGGCTTCACGGCTATCCACATCTGGTGTTTTATAGGTTTTTAAATCTAGATTATAGATTTCTTTGGCTTTAGCTACCAATTCTAAGGTTTGAGGGAAATGGTAAAGGGTATCCAGGAAAATAACGGGAACAGGATGTTGAAGTACGGTATAGAAAATGTGTGTCAAGATGATGTCATCAACGTTGAAGGCGCTAGTTTGGACTAGTCCTGTGGGGATGTTCTGTACAGACCAAGCTAGGATTTCTGTAGGGGTTGCGGTTTCAAATTGCTGATTTAGTGATGCTAAGTCAAAGGCGATAGAAGTTGTCATGATCTTTCTCTAAAACAAAGATTTTTTACTTGTTATTAAATTTAATATTACCTTAATAAAGTCCCATATCCCCGCCGATGATTGAGGAAATGGGGCAGAGCTTAGGTTGCTACCGGGAGTAGGGGCGCAGGGAAAAGATATTTCCAACTGACAACTGACCATTGACAACTGACAACTGACAACTGACCTAATTATGTAGTATTTTGATTGCAAGTCTGTTTAAGGATTCATCCCATGCAACAGTTACTCAAGCAATTATTTAGTAACCAAAATTACCTTGTACGTCTCATCTTGCCTGTATTGGTGATGATGATGGCGACTTCTCTGTTTATTTTACCTGCTGCGGCTACTGGTATATACGAAATACCCAGTTTGACGGCAGATACTTGGATTTTAGATCAAGGTGATGTGATTAGCCGATTGAATGAAGGTCAGATTAGCAAGGCTTTCCAGGATTTGGCGCAAAAGACTGGCAATGAAGCCAGAATTGTCACTATTCACCGCCTCGACTATGGAGAAACACCGGAAAGTTTTGCCAAGGGATTATTTAGTAAATGGTTTCCCACAGCAGCAGAGCAAGCCAATCAAGTATTATTACTGGTTGATACTGTTACTAATGGAACTACTTTACTAAGTGGGGATAATGTGAAGTCATTATTAACTGATGCTATTGCTCAGAGTGTGGCGGAAGAAACATTAGGTACAGCATTACGTGATGGCAATAAATATAACCAAGGATTTTTGGATGTGAGCGATCGCCTGGTGGCTGTTTTATCCGGTCAACCAGACCCCGGTCCACCAGAAATCAAGGAAACAGTTCAGGTAGAAGGAACTTTCACCAAAGCTGAAGAAACAGATCAAGGTAATGCTACTGCTTGGGTTGTTGGGCTATTAATTGCCGCTACTGTCATCCCAATGGCTACATATTACATTTATCTAGTGTTTCAAAAACCACCCTCTCAGGAATCTGAGGAATAGAATACTGGGGACTGGGGACTGGGGGCTGGGGACTGGGGAATTATCCTTTACACGCAAGTTTTTTATAAATTATACGTAAGTAAGCGGAAATTTTGCACAAGTTTTGCACATTTTGATTCTATATTCTGAAATATGCCCTTTAAAAACAGGTGAAGTATGGCTATTTCAGGATTCCTTTCTGAACTTTCCCTCCCAGAAATCTTTCAATTACTTGAGCAAGGAAATAAAACTGGGCGACTAACAATTAAAGCACAAGGATCTAATTTATCTGCTCAGGCACAGAATTTTTATGTTTGGTTTCAACAAGGACGGATTATTGCTGCTGGCAATAGGTTGGATGGACAGGGATTATTATCAATCATCCAACAACGAGGTTGGCTGAGTGCGCGGGTTGCGGCTCGAATTACACAAGTATGTGTAATTGATCAACCAGCAGGTTTGTGTCTCAAAGCTCAGGGGATACTAGAAGCAGAACAACTAAAAATGTTATTTAACTATCAGGTTCTCAATCAAGTTTGTCAGCTATTTGAATTACCAGATGGAAAGTTTCAGTTTGATACAAATACGCCTCTACCCAATTCCGAACTGACAGGTTTAACTGCCATGCCTAAAGATGTTCTTCTCAAGGGTCTGAGAGCTATGCGTAACTGGCAACCCCTGCAAGACAAACTACCAGATCCAAATTCTGCCTTAGTCGTCACAACTAATAACAAGCCTCAATTACGATTAAACCAGCTAGAATGGCAAGTCTGGGAATTTACGAAAGGTACACTTTCAATTAAAAACATTTCTAAACAATTAGAAGTACCTGTAGAAAAGATCCAACAAGTTGCATTTCGACTCATAGTTGTGGGGGTTTTAACAGAAGTTCCTGTTGTTGTAGAAGACTCAGATTCGATATCCGAAGAGGAATCCACAATGCTGGAGCTAGAATTTGAAACCCACAAAAAACAATCTACCGTCAGCAAGTCTTTTCTCCAAACTCTTGTGAGTTTTCTGAAGAAATAAGACTCTTTCATAAGTTTTGCACAATCATTATATATGTTTTAAAGTAATCTCGTTATGATTACCTAAGTAATGCTGTCTACAACTACCTACCCACAAATTCAAATGATGTCAGAAATACGCGGACAACTCAGTAATTTTAGTAGCATCATTTGCTTCAAGGCAGGGAGTACGGAGCAGGGAAAAGGGTTTTAGCCTTGTTCATTTGCCTATCACTTTCTCAGATTGGAGACTATTCCTACTCTGATCTAATTCTTCTTCGTGATTCGGTGACTCCTAGCCCATAACTTACGTCACGCTGCGCTATCACAAAAAGACTACGCTACACTATTAGCAAACCCTACTTAGCTTCTTTTAATTTATTAAGGTGTAAGTCCTACTTACGGTGCAAATAACTTTTTAATCTCACCATGAATAATCTCAAAACAGTAGAATTAAACCAACTCTTTCATGAATTCAACATTTGTACACAACTGCAATATAACGGACAGTTGACAATTAATAACTTAGATGGAAAACAATGGACTTTTTATTATTGTTTAGGAAAAATTGTTTGGGCAACAGGAGGAACTCATCCATCTCGTCGTTTTCGTAGAAATGTAACTCAATTTTGCAGTCAGATAGATATTGATAACTTGCAATTATTTTCTGAAAATACATTACTGGATTACTGGGATTATTTCTCGCTAAAAAAATTGTATCAAACCCAGAAAATTGACTCTAAACAAGTTAATGCAATTGTTTCAAGTACAATATCAGAACTTTTATTTGATTTAGCTCAGGAAACCGATTTTCAATCTTTGAGCTATGACTATAGCGAAGAAATAATTTTAGGCGCAATCATGACTTCCACTCTGGCAAATACCTTTTTGCAGCAAACACAAGAATCCTGTGAGAGTTGGTTAAAATCGGGCTTAGAAGGATTATCTCCTAACTTAGCACCAGTGATCATCAAACCTAAAATAATCCAACAAAAAGTTAGTGCAGATGTTTATAAAAATCTGGAAAATTTAATTAATGGTCAACATACTCTCTACGATTTATCTGTGAAAATGAAGCAAAATGTGTTGTCAGTTTCTCGTTCATTGCTGCCTTATATTGAAAAAGGAATTGTAGCATTGGTAGAAGTCCCTGATTTACCTTTGGGTAAAGCAAAAATTCCAAACAACTACAGCAGTATATCAACAAAAAAAAATAGCAACATTCCCACCATAGCCTGTGTAGATGATAATTTGCAAGTTTGCCAAATGTTAGAAACAATTATTACCGCCAATGGGATGAAATTTATTAAGATTGAAAATACTCTAGAAGCTTTACCAATACTGATTCAGCACCAGCCAGATTTGATTTTTTTGGATTTAATCATGCCGGGAATAAATGGTTATGAACTTTGTGCAAATTTAAGACGTACTTCTGTTTTTGCCAAAACACCCATAGCAATACTGACAGCTACTCATGATACTTTTGATAAAGTTCGATCTAAGGTCTTTGGAGTTATGGATTTTATCAACAAACCTGTAGCTAAAGATAAAGTCATGGAGGTAGTAGATAAATATGTAATATTTCCGCAAAAAACAGCTAATCTTTCTAACTTGAGCTATATTCGTTAAACATCGAACAATCTTGGTGAGGATAACGAGGTAAGGATATAGTAAATGTTGTGCCTAGCTGCTCTTGACTGACTAGGGAAATAGTTCCTGAATGAATTTCCACACATTTTTTCACAATTGCCAATCCTAAACCTGTTCCCTTAATATTACCAACATTATCACAACGATAGAAAGCTTCAAACAACTTTGATTGATTTTCTAAAGGAATGCCAATTCCTTGATCTTGGATTCGGAATCTAACAATCTGATTTTGAAATTCTAGATCAAAATAAATTTTTGATTCAGGTGGAGAATATTTAATTGCGTTTGAGAGTAAGTTGATCAGGATTCGTTGCAGTAGTGTAGAATCCATCTCTGCGTCTGTAGTTTCGTCAGAACAAGTAAAACAAATCTGATCTTGATTAGCTAAACTACACTTGAGGGTATCAATAATTTCCTGACAAAATTCTTTCAAGTTAATCTTGACAGGTTTATACTGAATTTTAACTACTTCCATATTACCAATAATCAGTACTTCATCTAATAAGAGGAGTAGTTGATCAACGGCAGTGTTAATCTTGCCAATATAACGGTTGATAATATCTGGAGGGGGAATATTGCCACCACATTCCAGTAATCCCGCAAAACCCTGAATACTAGTCAGAGGATTGCGAAAATCATGGGAAATCATGGAAACAAATTCTGATTTCATGCGGTTAAGTTCTTGTTCTTGCTTTAAAGCTTTAAGAGCTTGATCTTTTGCTCTTTGCAATTCTAATTGCATCCGTCGTAAGCTTAACTGATTTTCAATCCGAGCTAGAACCTCTTCTACTTGAAATGGTTTCGTGATGTAGTCTACCCCACCAACGCGAAAAGCCTTAATTTTATCTATAGTTTCACTTAATGCACTAAGAAAAATTATAGGGATTTCAGCGGTATTGGCATCTAGTTTTAATTGCTCACAGACTTCATAGCCATTGATATTTGGCATATTAATATCTAAAAGGATAATATCTGGATGTTCTATTACTACTGCCTTAAGTGCGATCGCTCCACTATTGGCACAGCGTACATTATATCCCTGTTCCTCCAACATATTGGAGAGTAAACGCAGATTATTTGGCGTATCGTCAACAATTAAAATATTTCCTTTATATGATTCAGAGGGAATGTTATTCATAATTTAATTCAATTAAGTAAAAGAACAAACACAAAATCTAAAATTTATCTTCTATTCTGCTATCAAATCTGTCTAAATATGAGGACGAATTGTGCGGATACGCTGGAGACGATTGATAATTCTAATTAATAAATCATTAGGCACAATCGGTTTAGTTAGATAATCATCTGCACCCATGACAAATGCTTTTTGTAACATTTCCACATCATTACAACTGGTCAAAAATAAAATGGGTAGCCAATTCCAATCACGATTTTGGCGTACAGCTAAACATAAATCTAACCCTTCTTTTCCACTAGGCATATTAATATCAAGAATAAGAAAATCAGGACGAATTAATTTTAATTTCTCCCAAAAATCATCCTGATTATCCAAACAAGTAAGCTCAACACCTAAAGGTTCAAGTATTGTTTTTAGAGTCATCAAAATCTGTGGATCATCATCAACTGCAATAATCTTAGCATTAATTTTTTCATCTACTAGATCATGTATAGTTGGTAAATTAATTGCTTTTTGATCATATTCTTCTAATTGCTGACGTAAATTTCTGACCAATGGCTCTAATATTTGAGCAAATTTATATTGATGAATTTGTGTGAAGTGTGATGGTAACTTAAATTCCGACTCAAATATAATTTCTATTTTCCGAGCGATAATAGTTCCCTGCTCAAAGCCAAACATACCCAAAGATCCTGCCAGTTTATGAGCATTGTGAATAGCTTTTTGGCATAAATTCTGATCAAAAATACCTACTAATAACGAAGATGTAGCTTCTTCTACAGCAATTAATCGTTCAAAACTTAAATGCTTTGTATCTTGCCAAATTTTGACAAGAGATACATCTAAGAGTTCATTTTTAGCTTTATTGCTGATATTTTGATGAGTTTTAGGCAAGGTAAAATTAGGATTAATTCTATATCCCTGTCCATAAACTGTTTCTAAAAAATCATCGGCTTTAACTGCTTTAAAAATTCGGCGAATATTTTTAATATGGGATCTAATAGTAGATTCATTCGGTGGTTCAGCATCAAAAGACCATAAGTGATCCACAATTTCTCTAGAACTATAAACCCGTTTTTGGTTACGAATAAACAATTCAACAAGAAGGTACTCCTTCCGACTAAGTTTTAAAACTTGCGACTGATAACTCACTTCGTGCATATTTTGATCAAGCCTAATATCACCACATTCTAGAATAGTTGAGACAGATGTAGAACCACGACGGATTAAAGCCCGAATTCTAGCCGCTAATTCCTGAACATTAAATGGCTTCACTACATAATCATCGGCTCCACTATCTAAGCCTATAAGTTTATCTGTGGTAGTATCACGGCCAGTTAGTAGCATTACTAATACTAGATTTTTTCTTTCTCGTAGGCGGCGACAAAAGCTAATTCCATCTAGTTTTGGAAGCATTACATCCAAAAGGATTAGATCATACTGATAGCTTTCAACAAACTCCCACCCTGCTTCACCATCCTTAGCAATGTCAACAACATAATTTTTCTTGAGTAAAAGCTCTGTTAAGAAGCTTACTATGGTTTCATCATCATCTACTATCAGAATTCTCATTAGTTTTAATATATTTTATCCTTAAATGATACATAACAATGTAATACTTGTCGGTTAAGCTCAAAAAATAGAATTATGTAGGTTGGGTTATTCGCGTCAGCGTTGCGGAGCAATGGAACGAAACCTTTATAGGCATTTGTTGGGTTTCGCTGTCGCTTAACCCAACCTACAAAAACTCTTAACCGAACAGTATTGAATAACAATGTCACTGTATCCTTAAATTAAAAGTTTGTTGGTAAAAAACTAGGAGGTTGAACAAAAGTTAAGTCTGGGAACTGATACAGGAAGTTTTATACTAGTATGTATACAGACATAAAAATCCTCAATGATTCTTGATAAGTAAGTATTCATAGGCGATGCCCATGCGTGAGTTCAAAAGTGAAATTGAAGTTTTAATAACAATGGAATACAGAATAATACATGAAAATTAGAAAAGTTTTAGTCATTGATGATGAAGATGATATCAGAGAAGTTGCTCAAATTAGCTTAGAAATCATGGCTGGCTTGAATGTAATCGTCGCGGCCAGCAGTTGGGAAGGCATACAAAAAGCCGAAACTGAGCAACCAGACGCAATTTTACTGGATGTGATGTTACCTGATCTAGATGGCTTGATCACCTTTGAAAAACTTCAGTCAAATCCCAAAACAAAACATATATCAGTAATTTTACTAACTGCTAAAATACAATTATCAGATCAGCGCCGCTTTGCAAATTTGGGTATTAAAGCCGTTATTAGCAAGCCTTTCAAACCTAGCCAATTAGCTGAAGAATTGTTATTAGCCTTAAATTGGAGTAAATAAAATTCACTGAAGTTAAATAAATTTTTACACAACTTACACAATACTTACGCAATGCTTCCACAATACTTATGCAATACTTACACAAGATTTGCACAATTACACGATATATATTTAAATATTACCTAACTTTCGAGAAAATCATTAAATACAGGAATTTCGGGTTGAATTTTGAACATATACTAAAACTCAAATTCATATCTAACAAGACCTTTATTTTAACACCTGATCAAAAATCACATAGGATATCGTATATGACAAGTAAGCAAATGTTGAATTTCAATTATCCTGCTGCTATGAACTCAGAAATAAACAATGGAATGTTACTGGACATTAGTAATGAGTTGCGTACTCCTTTAACAGTTATTCAGGTTGCTCTTGATCTTTTAAGCTGTGGCAAGCTAGGTACTCTATCTCAAGAAGAATATCGCATGGTAGAAATTGCCACTAATAATACAGAGCGATTAATGCGTCTAACCAATGTGATTGAAGGAAATATCGAAAATTTAGGTATTGTTGTTTCGGACAAGGAACTTGCCCAACTGAAATTAGAACGGGATTTAGAAAAGGCACTGTCTCGTAATGAGTTTAGTCTGTCCTATCAACCAATAATTTCTTTGAAAAATAATAAAGTTATTGGCTTGGAAGCATTAATTCGCTGGGAACACCCATATTTAGGCACAATTTATCCTGATCAATTTATTCCTTTGGCAGAGAAAAGCGATGCGATTATCCAAATTAGTAATTGGGTTTTAAAAGAAGCTTGTCGTCAACTCAGTCAGTGGCAAAATGATTTCCCTGGATATTTTGATTTATTGACAGTAAGTGTTAATATTTCTAGTAAACACTTAGCAGAACCTAATTTATTAGAACAAATTAAGCAAGTTATTCAAGAAACTGGGTTGAAGTCCAAAAATTTAGTTTTAGAAATTACAGAAAGTGCCATAATCAATAATAAAATCCAAGCTCAAGAGATATTAACTGAACTACAGAATTTAGGAATTCGAGTATGTATAGATGATTTTGGTATGGGTTATTCTTCTTTTAGCCGACTTCATGAACTACCCTTTAATGTTCTCAAAATTGATCGTTATTTTGTTCAGAAAATGAATTGTTTAAATGGAATGCATATAATTGAAGCAATTACTAATATGTCCCATAACCTACAACTAGAAGTAATTGCCGAAGGTGTGGAAACTTTGGAGCAAGTTTTTCAACTTCAATCACTTGGTTGCAATAAAGTCCAGGGATATTTATTTGCCAAACCCCTAGAAAATCATGAAATTGCCGATTTAGTTTGTGGTAAAATAGATTTTTTTAATTTCTCTTCCCTAAATTTAGGAGGTAATTGATAATAGGACTTACGCACTGTACAAACTTGCCATGATATGAATGAACGAAATTGCGTCGTTTTCGGCTTTGGGAATAACCTATTGAGTAGGGTGTGGTTCGGCAAGCTCACCAACCACGTCAGATAGAGGAAATCTGTTTTTTTGTCAAAATATCGTGTCTGACGCACCCTACAAGGCATAAAATTCACGTTACATATTTGGAGAATCTTGTCAATACGTAAATCCTAGATAATATAAAATCAAAGTAATTATGAAATTTAGGGTTGTTTTAATCAATAGTTATCCAAAATATCAACCAAATGCAAAAACTACAATTATCCGCCAATATTTTATTAGTTGATGATAACTCTGTCAATTTGCTTTTACTTTCCAAGGTACTTTCTAAATCAGGTTATCAAGTATGCTCAACTATAGATGCTAAATCAGCATTAATAGCACTGGAAAGTAATTTACCAGATTTGATTTTGATGGATATAATCATGAATGATATGAATGGTTATGAGCTTTGTGAAAAACTGAAAGCTAATGAAAAAACTCGTGATATCCCCATTATTTTTATTAGTGCATTAGATGAACCTTTTGATAAAGTCAAAGCATTTAATGTGGGTGGTGCTGATTATATTACTAAACCATTTCAAGCGAGGGAAGTAATTGCCAGAATTGAAAATCAACTGAGATTTCAACGGTTACAAAATAAGTTGGTTGAGCAGAATCAGGAATTATTACAAAAAAGTCAAGCTTTAGCAATTTTCAGTTCCAGCTTACAGCAATTACATCGCATTAATGTTACTGATTTTCGTAATGTTGAAGAACTTTTCTTGGACTATTTAAATACGGGTTGTCAAGTCTTACGGTTTTCAGCAGGAGCAGTTGGTCAAATTAATAATCAAACTTATTCTTTTCTGGCTGTTCAATCTGAGTTTGAGTCGCTAGTTCCTGGGTTAGAAATTAATCTAGCAGATGCTTATTGTAGCAAGGTGTTTGAACAACAAACAACGGTGACATTTCATCATGTCCAAGAAGTGGAAGAGATGCGTTGTCATCCACTCTATCAAAGCTTGAAACTAGAATCTTATATTGGTACTCCTATTTGGGTGGATTCTCAATTCTATGGGACACTTTGTTTCTTTTCAGTTGATGCTAGACAGGAAAAATTTGAACGCCACGAAAAAGAAATTATTGAATTGATGGCTCAAAGCATTGGTAAATTTATCAGCGCTCACCAAACAGAGATTAAACGTCAACAAACTGAAAAAGAATTGAGAAAAAGTGAAAAAGAAACTAGGGAAGCTCAAGCATTTCTGGATTCTATTATTGAAAATATTCCTCACATGATATTTGTTAAGACCGCAGAGGATTTGAAATTTATCCAGCTTAATAAAGCAGGTGAAGAGCTACTAGGTTATTCTAAACAAGAATTTATTGGTAAAAATGACAATGATTTTTTCCCTCCAGAACAAGCAGCTTTTTTTAATGCTAAAGATCGGGAAGTTTTAGCTAATAAAAATATTGTAGATGTTGCCGAAGAAATTATTCATACCAGAGAGCAAGGCCTCAGAACTCTACATACTAAAAAACTTCCAATTCTTGACGAAGCTGGAAATCCTAAATACTTACTAGGTATAGCTGAAGATATTACAGATCGCAAACGTCAGCAAACTGCTTTGCAACTAATTGTTGAAGGGACGGCGGCTAAAACAGGTAATGAATTTTTCCGTTCCTTAGTTCGTTATTTAGCGGAAGTTTTAGAGGTTCGCTATGCTTTTGTGGCTAGATTTATAGATTCTAGGAATACTCAAGTAAGGACATTGGCATTTTGGCAAGGAGAAGATTTTGGTGAAGATTTCGATTATCAATTATCAGGAACAGCTTGTGAAGATATATTCTCAAAAGAAATAGTTTACTATCCTCGCAATGTTCAGTTGTATTTTCCTAATGATCAAAATTTGGCTAGGTTGGGAGTAGAAAGTTATTTAGCGATCGCCCTAAAAGATTCCACAGGCAATATTCTTGGACATTTAAAAGTGTTGGACACCCAACCAATGGTTAACATCAAGACAACAGAACTGATCTTAAGGATTTTTGCAGCCCGCGCCGGTGCTGAATTAGAGCGACAATTATTTGAAGATGCCTTGCAAGAAAATTTAGAGCAGCAACGCGCTACCCTGCGAGTGGTAGAAAGAATGCGACGAACCTTGGATATTGAGCAAATATTCCGGGCTACTACCGAAGAATTAAGAGAATTATTGAAATGCGATCGCGTTGCCATCTATCACTTCCACGCTGATTGGAGTGGTGAATTTGTCTCTGAAGCAGTGGGAGCGGGTTGGCAACCTTTATTCAAAGAAAAATGCCATGATGTGGTGCTACAACAAAATATTTATAATTGTAATTGGGATCATTTAAAAAATAACTGGTTTACAGATACTCACCTCCAACAGACTCAGATAAATCAAATCTCTTATCAATCTAAATTTGTAGTTGACAATATTTATAAATCTGGCTTTTCTGATTGCTATATAAATATATTGGAGAAATTTGAAGCTCAGGCATACATTATTGTGCCAATTTTCAAAGCTAATAAATTGTGGGGATTGTTAGCAGTTTATCAAAATTCCGGCCCTCGCACCTGGAAACAAAATGAAATTAATCTTGTCGCCCAAATAAGTAACCAGTTGGGCATAGCACTTCATCAAGCAAAGTTATTTAATCAAATTCAACAACAATCCATAGAATTAGAAAAAGCTAAAGATGCTGCGGAATCCGCTAATCGAGCTAAGAGCGAATTTCTCACCAACATGAGCCATGAACTACGGACACCACTTAATGCCATTATGGGCTTTACTCAATTAATGAGTCGTGATTTACTCTTAAATCCCAAAAATCAGGCTCATCTAGAAATTATCAACCGCAGTGGACAACACCTATTAAAACTTATTAATGACGTATTGGAAATGTCAAAGATTGAAGTAGGTAAAATCAAGCTTGACCTTACCAGTTTTGATTTATTTTATTTATTAAAAAATTTGGAAGATTTATTAAATCTCAAAGCTATATCGAAACAATTGAAACTCATTTTTGATTATGATCCCAAACTGCCTAAATATATCACCGCAGATGAAGTTAAACTTCGCCAAATCTTATTAAACTTGCTAGGAAATGCCATTAAATTCACTGAAGAGGGACAAGTAACACTCCGTGTCAGAAGACAAGAAAATCAAGCTCAAGAAAAAATATCTTCTGCTTCTTTATTATTTGAAGTAGAAGATACAGGCCCTGGTATTTACCCGGAAGATATTCAAAAATTATTTAATGCTTTTGTGCAAACTAAAATAGCCCAATCCCATCAAGGAACAGGACTAGGATTAACTATCAGTCAAAAGTTTGTCAGGTTAATGGGGGGTGAAATCACAATTCAGAGTATGGTTAATCAGGGAAGTATATTTCGATTTCATATCACTGTGGATTGTCCCGAAGAAGTAGATATTTCTCCCCCACTACCTCAACTTCGCATTATTAGCCTAGCACCGGAGCAACCACATTACCGATTATTAATTGTCGAAGATCATGACGATAGTAGACAACTTTTGATGGAGTTGCTTGTACCATTGGGATTTGAAGTTTATCAAGCTAAAAATGGACAAGAAGGAGTTGCCGCATGGCAGCGTTACCAACCTCATTTAATTTTGATGGATATGCAAATGCCTATCATAGATGGTTATGAAGCAACTAAGCAAATTCGCATATTAGAAAAGCAAAATAGTTTATCAGACCACCAACCGAGTAAAATAATTGCTTTAACTGCTAGTGCCTTTGAGGAACAACGAAATCATATATTATCTATAGGTTGCGACGATTTTATTCATAAGCCTTTTCAAGAAGAATTTTTATTAAATAAACTGGCTGAACATTTGAACCTTAGCTACATTTATGAAGAAAAAATAGAAGATTCCGTTATGGAAGAACAAAAAGAAAAATCCTTATCGTTAGAGTTAATGTCTGATGAATGGATTCTTCAATTCTATATGGCTGCTAGTAGATGTAGTAAAAGTCAAACTATGGAATTAATATCTCAAATTCCCGAATTACAAAAAAAACAAGCCGAGAGTTTAACTGATTTAGTCCATGATTTTGACTTTGATAAAATTGTCGAGTTATGTGTTAAATATTCACGGATACCTTTAGAGGATATTTGAAAAGTTTTAGGTTGTGATTTTAGGCACTTACAGATCCCCCCCTAACCCCTGACTCCTGACTAATCCTTATTTAAAAATTCTCGAATTTGGTTGATACATTTAACTAATTCTGCTAGTAATTCAGATGCACCTTGACAAGTCTGTTGTTGACTTAGTTGTTCGAGTTTCTCTGCTGTGTGCTGCATAGTTGTCACCCCAATATTACCACTAGAACCTTTGATATAATGGGTTTCCCAGGCAATGCGCTCAAAGTTATTAGTAGCAATTGCGTCCCTGATTGCTTCTAAATGAGATTGGGTAGTTTCTACAAACATTTTTAATAGTCCAAGTTCAAATTCTGTATTATCCTCCGAAAGGTGGTGTAGGTAATCCCAATTAATGGGGAAATCGAGATTACTATTATCTGGATTAGAAGTTGTTTCTTCAGGAATAATTATTTCCTGTGGTTTCAGGATGATTGGACTCCACCGTTCTAAAATTGCGGCTAATTTATCTTTAGCAACTGGTTTACTTAAATAGTCATCCATCCCTGCATCTAAACAAATTTTTTGGTCTTCTTTCATAGCATTAGCAGTAATAGCAATTACTATAGGTTGCTCATGTTTAGCAAAAGCACTAGTGGGAAGACGACGAATTTCTCTGGTAGTTTCTAAACCATCGAGGACTGGCATTTGACAATCCATGAAAATCAAATCGTAGGGAATTTTATCTAATAATTCTAATACTTCTTGACCATTAGCTACGGCATCAGCTTGATATCCTAGTTTTTGAAGTTGTTTGAGAAAGACTTTTTGATTAATTAAATTATCTTCTGCTAATAGTAATTTTAATTTGGATTTATTTTCATTGGTTGTTGTTGGCTGTTCTTCATTAATAGACATCTGATAATTACCGAATTTCGATTGATTATCCAAGATATTAGTAATGGTTTCTAGTAGTCGGGATGGCTTAACAGGTTTAACTAAATGACTGACAAATCCTATATCCAATGCTTTTTTCACTTCATCGCGTTGATTAGTAGAAGTCAGCATAATTAAAGGGATATTTGCAATAGCCGGATTTTTCTTAATTTGTATTCCTAAAGTCAAACCGTCTATATCGGGCATTTGCATATCAATTACTACAATATCATAGGGTATTTGCTGTTCTACTGCTGTTTGTAAAGCGGCGATTCCGGCATCAGCAGAATCAACTTCATCTACCTGCATTCCCCAGCGGATTGCTTGGTGGTGAATAATTTTTCGATTGGTAGCATTGTCATCTACTACTAATAATCTGCGCTGACTGAGAATGTGATAATCTTGATTTTGAGAAACAGATTCGGGCTGTTTAGTAAAGGATAACTGAAACCAAAATTGAGAGCCTTTACCAACTTCACTTTCGATGCCAATTTTTCCACCCATTAAAGTTACTAATTGTTGACAAATAGCTAATCCCAAACCTGTGCCGCCATATTTGCGGGTAATGGAAGCATCAACTTGGGTAAATGGTTGGAAAAGTTTATTTTGATCTTCAGAACTAATCCCAATCCCCGTATCTATAACGGCAAATTGGATGATAGCGATATCGTGATTTTCGGAGATTAATTCTAGCTGGATAATTACTTCGCCTTTGCTGGTAAATTTGATCGCATTGCTCATCAAATTCATGACAATTTGCCGCAGACGACTAGCATCTCCTTGGATATAAATGGGAATGTTGGGAGGAATAAAAGCAGCTATTTCTAATCCTTTATGATGAGCTTGGGGTGCTAATAGTTCTATGACTTCTTGAATGCAGGTAGATAAGTTAAAATCAAGGGTTTCGAGGATCATTTCTCCGGCTTCAAGCTTGGATAAATCCAAAATCTCGTTAATTAGGGATAGTAGTGCATCACCACTAATCCGCACTGTTTCCACAAAATCTTGTTGCTCTGGGTTAAGGGAAGTTTCTAATAGTAAGCCAGTCATTCCCAATACGGCGTTCATTGGGGTACGAATTTCATGACTCATGTTGGCTAAGAAGCTACTTTTGGCTAGTGAGGCGAGTTCGGCTTCTTGTCGAGCTATTTCTAGTTGTTGACGCTGAATAATTTCTGATTCTAGTAGTTTGGCTTGGGTTAAAGCAATGCCTATTTGATCTGCAAGCGATCGCAATAATTCTGTTTCCCAACTACTCCAATACCGGGTTTGAGTGCATTGGTGAGCAATTAACAGTCCCCAAAATTCATTTTTTAGGAAAATGGGAATAACAAGGTTAGCTTTGATTTGAAACCTTTGGAGTAATTCTCGGTGGCAAGGTTCGATATTAGCTTTTTCGACATCGTTAATGCTGGCAATCCATCCTTTTTGATATTTTTGTACATGATTTTCTGCAAAACAAGTGTCAATAATATTTTCTCCCATAACCACAGAAATACCAGGAATCAAGGCTTCTTTCCGTGCTGTTAAAGATCCATTGCCTTCAAATTCCAAAATGAGTACACGATCAGCTTTTAGCAGCTTTTGGACTTCGGTAACGCTGGTATTCAGGATGTCGTCAATTTGTAGGGATTCGCGGATTTTGAGGGTGATATCGGCTAGTAATTGCGATCGCAAATTTTGCTGATTGAGTTTTTCTTCTGCCTGTTTGCGCTTAATAAATTGACCTACCTGCTTACCAATGGACATCATTCCCTCTAATAAATCTGCCTTTTTTGACTGCATATCTTTACTAAAGAAAACCATCACACCCAAGTTGCTATTACCGCTATGAATAGGAAACCCAAAAGCTGTTTGTAATCCTACTTGACTAGCAATCTGTGTCCGCAAAAAATTCTGATCCTCACAAATATTAGTTAACCATATAGGTGCAAATTTAGACCAAATACTTCCAGGCAGCCCAACTCCTGGGGCGAAAGTGAGTTGTCTGGTAATTTCTTCAAACTGTTTAAATTCCGAAGTTGATTCATACCAAATATCTAGACAACGGAGGATATTTTCAGACTCATCTATAATCCAAATCTCACCCCAATCCCACCCCAAACTTTGACAAATTCCTTTTAAGGTACGAGGACTGGCATTTTGAATATTTTTAGCACCTGCTAAGGCACTAGTTACGGCATATTGAAGAATTAGATATTTTTCCGCTTGTTTACGTTCGCTGATATCACGGAAGACATAAATTATGCCCCCAGATTTGAGCAATTTCAAAGAAATTTCTTGAATAAATTGACTACCATCTTTTCTTTTAGCTATTCGCTCTCCTTGCCAAGATCCATTTGCCATTAATAGTGGGACAACTTCGCTATCAAACCAGGTAATTTCCTCTTGGTTTCTAAACTGCTTCCATGTTTTTCCTAGAAATTCAGAGGCATCACTATAACCAAAGATATTTACATAAGAACTATTTACATAAATATATTTACCATCGGCATCAAGAATACCTATACCATCAGTTGCCGCTTCTATGGCTGTTAGTTGTTGTTGCAAAGAATCTTCAGACTGCTTGCGCTCAGTAATGTCTACCCCGGTACTAACAATGTATTCTATTTGGTTTTGATTATCAATCAGAGTCGTATTTGACCAAACAATTAGTCGCTCTTTCCCATCTCTTGTTACCCAGAAAGTTTCATATTCTTTGGGTTTTTTATCTAATTTTATTTGCTCAAAAATACCTTGAATTAATGGCTGATCTTTCTCTGTCAAAAATAGCTGCCAAAAACATCTGCCTAAGACTTCATGGTAAGTGTAACCAGTAGTTTTTTCACAGGCTCGATTAAACCGGACAATTTGCCCTTGATTATCAAGAACCATTACTAAAACACTGGCTGTATCTAACACGCTAGAAATAAAATTACGTTCTATTTTTAGAGATTGCTCTACCCCTTTACGAGCAGTGATTTCCCGATATATCAGGTAATAAATTATGATGATAACAATTATATATACTACTGTAGCTAATGCTATAGCAAAAATCATATTATGTATATTCTTGCTTGATTTTATAGTTTGCTTATAGCGTAGTTTTTTTTCCTCGTCATTTAATTCATGAAGATATTCATATATAGATTTAGTGCTATTCTTTTGCTGGTTGTTAATGAAAATTTGCAACGCTACTTCTGGGCTATTTTTCTGACGTAGGTCAGTATTTTTCTTGAGTTGATCTACTTTTTCTGTGAACTTTCCTTGAAAATTTATTATCTCTTGCTTTGCTTGATTATCAACAGATTCTATTTTTTTTAATGCCTGAATATCTTTAGTGATAATATTAATTATATTAATTATATTTTCATATTTTTGTAAATCAATTTGTTTCCCGGTCACAATATAATTCTTTTGTAAATTTTCAGCTACCTGAATGGAGAATATTATTTCCTCTAGCTGTTCATGAATATCTTCCCTCTCTAAAATTAGTTTTTGTTGATTATTTATACTTATATATTCTTGAATATTTTGATAGAAAAACATACCCATTGTTACTAAAATTGCTGTTGTCAAGCCAAAGCAACTAGCAATTTTGACAAAGAAATGTTTATTCCCTTGCTTTTTCTGTTGACGTTCCTTAGTTACTAATAATAAGCTATCTAAATTGCGTCGTAGTTCTAGCTGCTGCATGACTTGGTTGCCTAATATCTTCAACGCCTCTAGTTGTTCAGGCGTGAGTTTTCTGGGAACATCATCAATCACACACAATGTTCCTAAGCCATGACCTTCAGCATCAATTAGCGGTACACCTGCATAAAATCGAATATTAGGCTCGGATGTTACTAGTGGGTTGGTAGCAAATCTATCATCAAGTGTGGCATTGGCAACAGTAAAAACTTCTTCTTGGCAAATTGCATGAGTACAAAAGGCAATATCACGAGGTGTTTCTAATGCCTCTAAACCGAATCTAGACTTAAACCATTGACGGTTTGTATCAATTAAACTTACTAAGGCTATGGGAGTTCCACAGATATAGGCTGCTAACCTGGTTAAGTCATCAAAGGCAGCTTCTGGCTCAGTATCAAGGATTTTATACTGTAAAAGCGCCTCTATTCTTGCGCCTTCATCATTTGATATTTTTTTCATGTTGTAATTTTATTACTTAATTAAAACAGTTTTCGAGTTTTAATAATTTTTCTGGAAAAAGATATGATCATGTATTATTTTGTAACACAAAACGTAAGTAAATGGGAATTAGCAAACAATTCCCAATCATCACTAAGTCTAGGTAAGTTGATGTTAAAAATAGTCATTAAAGGTAGGAATCTGGGGAAAATAGTTTCAGCCTTATTTACTTTTCTTAACGCATCCTGCTGACTATATCTAATCTTGAATGTACTCTTTGCCTGACACTAAAGCCATTTCAGCGCGAACAAATTCTCTACCTAAATAAGCTGCATGATCTAAGAAAGTCACAGGACAATTTGCATTTTCTTCAAAAATCTTAATACAGAGTTCCTTGGCTGTCCGTCCGCTAAATACGGTTGTGTGGGTTCGTTCCACTTTACCGCGCACAGGAATTACTTCACCTGTTTCGGGATTTACGGCTAAACCACGTTCATTAATTACATTAGTAAAGTGCTTGGCATAAATTAATCTTTCCTTTTGGTCTATGTAGATAATAAAATAGCCGTTGGGGTCGAGATCAATATGACGGTGTGAAAGTTTATCATCAATTGCTGTCAAATCTTCGAGTAGTAAATCCATACGCCTTGTCAAAAGCAAATTTATAAAAAGAGTATTCTCAGATTACATCAATATACAATATTTCGGGTTTGCCGAAAAAGTTGTCTGTGAGGGCTAGGAGTCAGGAGTCAGGAGTCAGGAGTCAGGAGGAAGAATTAGAAGAAGAGAAGAATAGTATTGAATCTGGTCAAGTGACAGGCTTTTGCTAATTTTAACCCTTATTACTTGCACCTGATTCACCTCTTTTACCTTCCAACTCTTGATATATCTCAGTTCTATTTTTATATGGCTAATGCCACGCTACGCTATCAGCAAGCCCTATTTAGATCGACTTTTTATTTAAAAGGTAACTCCGCATTAATGGCATCTATTTCTTTTTGTTCGAGTTGATTGACTTCCCGCACCCAAGGCAGGATAATCTGCCCTAAACGGTGGTTATAAAAGCGATGCAGGCTGTAATTCGGGGTGGCAGGGAAACCGCGACGTTTTTTATGTTTACCACCCGCTCCTGGGTCAAAATTTTGGATACCATGAGCGATCGCCCATTCAATTGGTGCATAATAACAAGCATCAAAATGTAGGCAATCTATCTCTTGAAAACTCCCCCAATAACGTCCATATAGTTTGTCTTCTTTAAATAAACAAAAGGACATCCCCATTGGTTGACGTGGATCTTGCTCATTATAAGCCGCAAAAAATACAACTCGATGCCGATAATTATGTTGTAACTGTTCAAAAAACTGCTTTGTTAAATACTTACTTCCCCACCACCCAAATTTATCACAGGTATCAGCATAAAAGTCATACATTAACGGAAACATAGAGTGAGGAATTTCCTCACCGGTTAACGCTTGCAATCTTAAACCTGCCTTTTCTACAGCTTTCCGTTCCCGTTTAATATTCCGTCTTTGATTAGCATTAAATTCAGTTAAATAATCATCAAAAGTTTGAAAATTAGCATTTTCCCAAATATAACTATGATGTAACCAAGGTGTAAAACCCTGACTTTCTAAAATCGGTCGCCATTGGGGATCAACATAGAGAAAATGACAACCAGAAATGCGATGTTTTACACAGAAACTATCAATTTCATGGAGCATTAAAGCTGTAATTTCTTCCTCATTTTCTCCGGCAGCAATTAAAAAGCGATAGCCTTCCACCGGGGTAAATGGTGTCATTCCTAGCAGTTTTGGATAATACTCTATTCCCAACCGAGAAGCTAATTCCGCCCATTGATGATCAAAAACAAATTCCCCTTGGCTATGTCCTTTTAAATATAAAGGAGCAGCCGCAATTAAGGTTCTATCTCGCCACAAAATCAAGTGATTTGGCAACCAACCAGTATTGGCTGTAACACTTTGAGATATTTCTAAATTGTGCAACCAATCCCATTCTAAAAAAGGCGTTTTTAACGGCATCGCTAAAGCATCCCATTCCGCTTGGGGAACATCAGCGATTGTGTGCGTCCAAATAAGAGAATAATGAGGTTTGTGTTCTTTGATCATTGTGTAAGTAGGTTAGCGTTAAAAATTGTCATTATGGCAAGGCAAGAGGCAAAAGGCAAGAGGCAAAAGGCAAGAGTGAAGAAGTTTAGGGCGATTTTACTTTTCTCTATTCCTTATTCTTTATTCCTTTCTTTATTCTTTATTCACTTTTAACTTCTGACTCCTGACTCCTGAATTCTATAATGTAAAAATACCTCTTGCTCGATTGTGGATACTTCTAATAGTTGTAACTTAGGAGCAAGATTAGACAAAAATCCTGTTCCCTCAACAGGTGAAGGTGCGATACTACCACCTAAAATCAGTGGACAAATAGTTAACCAGATTTCATCAATTAAATTAGATTCTAGGAAAGATGCCACTAATTGTCCTCCTCCCAAGATAGCTAACCGGTTAATTTGTAAATTGGTTAAATATTTTAAAGCAGCCAAAATGTCAATTTCTTGGTTAGGAGTTTCAAAGACTAAAACTTCTTCAAACTCTGATCTTTCTTGCCAAAAATAAGCTCCCAGAGAGGTTGTGAGTAACCATCTTCTTACCGGTTGTCGAAAAAATTTAATGTCCGGATTTAGGTTGCCTGAACGGGAAATCACTATATGAACTGGCTGGGGGTGCTGATTTGCTATTTTTCTTTGTTGCAAGAGTATTGTCTGGGTGATGGTCATTGTTGTACCGTAGGCATGAAGAGTACCAGCACCAAATAAAACGGCATCAGATGCAGCAATTTGTTTCCCCAGGTGTATTTTATCATTCACTGAGCCAAATCGAGCAGGCGATCGCCTAAAATCTGCTATTTTGCCATCAGCACTCATGGCTAAAACTACTGTGGTATGAGGACGATGTTGCATCATTGCATTGCTTTGATATTTCTTCTTAGTGGATATATTTTCTTACAATCTATCACAATTATCAGGAGTCAGGAGCGATGCCCTGAGCTTGTCGAAGGGTCAGGAGTCAGGAGGAAGAATTAGAAGGAGATAAGAATAGTCTCGAATCTAGAAAAGCGATAGCTAACTGAATAGTTTTACAGCTTATTCCTTGCACATTATTTACATTTTATCCCTGTCAATTCATTGATTTATCAAGGTTTTAGGTTTATATGGCTTACGCCACGCTATCAGCAAACCCTAATTAGTTTGATTTTTTTAAATTTTTAATTCTTACCTGTTATGTCTTGTTTCATTAAGAAATTTAAATTAATAGTAAACTGATCATCAATTAATAAAATGTCTCCTTTGGTTAGTGTAATTTCATATCTTTGTAATTGTCGTTTAAAGATGCGAAGTGAAACAAACAATGGCTAAATCTCGTCAATCATCATTTCGACAAATTTTAGTAACAAGAATACTGCTGGTATTTGTCCCAGTTTTATTAGTAGGAGAAATGGTTGCTCTCAACAAAGCTCGTTCTAGTCTCTTAAATACTGCTCGACAAAATTTAACAGAAAGTGCGGTTAACAAAGGAGAAAAAATTAGTGATGATATTGCCGCTTTGCGCTCCAATTTAATTACAGCCAGTCAGACAAAAGCAATTAAATCTGGTTCACCCTTCCAAATTGAACAATTTCTTAAACAATTACAAAAACAACTACCAACTCAAATAGATTGTCTCCAATTCACCCACATTAAAAAAGGTGAAATAATTGCTAGTAGTTGCGGGATGAAAGAAATTACCCCATCCGGGTTATCTCCCACCAGTGATGATGTTGATATTCAATTCATATTGCCATCTCAATTTGGAAAAACTGGTAAAAGAGATAGACAAAATCAACTACAGTTATTTTTATCAATCAAGATTGCTAATCAACGTGGTAATTTAGCTTACCGATTAAGCATTAAAACTACATTGTATCAACAAAATCCCAATCATCCAGGCTCATTGACAGGTTTTTTAGTAGTCATTGCTGAAGATGGTAGAGTTTTAGCCCACCCATTACCAGAAAGAATCGGTACTAATATTAAAAATTATGCCGATGTGGAAAGAATACAAGCCATAGTTAAAAATGCTTTGAGTGGAAGCAATAATTCCAGTAATTTATTCTTTATTGAAGGACAGGAACTGGTTACAGGCTTTACAGCTACTACTAAACCTATTACTACAAAACCATCACAAAGATGGATTGTTTTAGCAGTTACTAGTGTAGAAAATGCCCTATTTGGTTTAGAAGAAATTAAACTAATTCTGATTGTTTTAACGGTTGGTTTAATTGGGGCAAGTTTATTGGCATCATTTTATTTAGTTCCTTATTTAGCTGGGCCTGTCGAAGAACTCTGCGATTACGCTGTTAATCTTCATAGTCACCACGCAGCACAACCCATTCCGCGCAACTTTAAAATTCGGGAATTTAACCAATTAGCGCAAGCATTAGATCAAATGGTAGAAAGACTAAAAGATTGGGCTGAAGAATTAGAAATCGCTTGGAAAGAAGCTAAATCAGCTAACCAAATTAAAAGCCAATTTTTAGCTACAACTTCCCATGAGTTAAGAAATCCCTTGAATATTATTATTAACTGTATCCGGTTAGTCCGTGATGATTTATGCGACAGTAGAGAAGAAGAATTAGAATTTCTTAAAAAAGCTGATGATACAGCAATTCATTTATTAAAGATAATTAATGATTTGCTAGACATTTCTAAAATAGAAGCTGGTAAACTTTCCGTAACTACAGTACCGCTAGATTTACGACAATTATTATTAGAGGTAATTAACTTACAATCAGTTAATGTTCAACAGAAAGGACTGCAATTAATTTGTGATATAGGTGATAAACCTATTCCCATAAAATCTGATTCTATTAAACTTAAACAAGTGCTAATTAATATTATTAGTAACGCCACTAAATTCACTGATGAAGGTAGTATTCAAATCACTACAAATATTAATCAGCATCAGCATCATGTTTTAGTTTCCATCAAAGATACAGGAATTGGTATTGACCCAGGAGAACAAGGTAAACTATTTCGTCCTTTTGTCATGGTTGACGGTACAACTACGCGCAAGTTTGAAGGAACTGGATTGGGTTTAGCAATTTCTCGGAATTTAATTGAACTCATGGGTGGTAAAATCACCTTAGAGAGTTTAGGGTTAAATCAAGGAACAACAGTAATCATCAAACTACCTTTAATTGATCTGGCTTTATTACCTAATACTGAAAAAAAAGAAGTTATTAGTAATGGAATAAGAAGTCAATCACTGCGGTAAATTACAATTTACAAACCCCCTAAATAAATTTGGGGGGAGAGATAGACAAAAACTTTATGCTAGTTTTAGTGTATTGCTTTTACTTATGCCATAGCTAAAGCCATTTGACGACAGGATTCTGCACAGCAACGGCACATATCAGCACAAGCTTTCATTTGGAAATCATCACCGAAGCGATTGCAATTATCAGCGCATCTATCACAGATTTCCGCACATATAGCACAGCTACGCACATGAAAGTTAGAATTTCTCAGCATAAAATTAGCACTGATTTGACAAATTTCAGCGCAATCTAGCATAATACGAATATGATCAGATTCTGTGTGCATACTACCCTGATCAACGCAGTATGTAGTCACTGTATTCAAGCAAATACTATGACAATCTAAACAATTTTGAATGCACTGCTGTATCTCTTGATTAACTTGCTGTAAGTTGAGCTGTTGAATAGCCATTTTTTCAAAACCTTTGAATTTCTAACTTTGCTGAAGTTTGCTCATAAGATTATTGAGCTTTATTATGTTCACCTTAGAAAATAAAAACAACAATTGCGTCTGTCTAATGGTGTATTAATTATTTCTTCCAATTGAGAGATACAGTTTAAATTTCATTCTCATTTCATTCTCATTTCATTTTTGTATGCAAACATAAACTAACTGTTCACATTCCCCCACCAAAAAAACAATAGAATATCTAAAAATCAACTTTTATCAGATAACAAGTTTCCACCACACTTAAAACAGAAGAATAAGCTAAACTACTTTCAGTGGTGTGTTTACTTCGACAGCTTTAAATTTAAACTTTTGATTGAGAGAATAGAAAAATGAACCGATTTTTTTCAGGTATTTTTGTAGTTACAACTTTACTACTAGCTCCTGCTTGTTCATCAACGAATAAATCTACTGAAGCACAGGTTTCACCAAGTAGTATGATGAATCATGATGGACATTCAATGGAACATACAAATCATGGCAATAATTCACAAATAAATACTCAAACTAAATTAACTCCTCCCAACAATTTAGCTCCCAATCAAGGGATGAATTTAGTCATAGATATTCAAGACGATACTGGAAAACCTGTCAATAAATTTGATATTTTCCAAGAAAAAATCATGCACTTAATTGTTGTTAGTGATGATTTACGAAATTTTGATCATATTCATCCAGAATACAAAGAAAATGGTCGTTTTGAAGTAACTGCAAATTTCCCAGAATCAGGCAATTATACACTTTTCAGTGATTATAAACCTGCTGGGAGTAAGGAAAATGTCTCATTAATGAATATTACAATTCCTGGTACAGTTCCTTTACCAAAAAATTTAGAAAAGTTCAGCAAAACTAAAACTATTTCAGATACTAATGTGAATCTGAATATTTCTGAAAAAAATATTAAAGCTGGTCAATCAGTAACTTTAAGTTTCGATTTAAAGGATCAAAAAAATCAACCAATTAAAGATTTACAGTCCTATTTAGGGGAAAAGGGACATTTAGTAATTATTAAAAGTTCGTCTCCTTTAACTACATCGGATTACATTCATGCACACGCAATGAAAGATCCTGCTAATGGAAAGGTCGAATTTCATACTAAGTTTCCCAAATCAGGAACATATAAAATGTGGATGCAATTTAATCGCAACGGACAAATCAAAACCGCAGATTTCTGGGTGAATGTAGAATAGAAAATCGTAGGTTGGGTTAAGCGACAGCGCAACCCAAAAACAATTTTAATAATGTTAAAAAATGTTGGGTTTCCTTACGTCAACCCAACCTACAAAAGTTAAATTAATATTCTCTTGTATAAGAAGTAATAAATTTGGGAGTTAGTAACCGACTCACAAAACAATTAGTGTCAATAACAATTCTTTGCTCAATCATCACTTTCAAGAATTTCCTTGAGCTTTTCTTCTGTCATACCTTTTACTTCGGCATTTTTACCAACTTGATCACAAAATCCCTGAAACTCATTTTTTAGCAATTTAGTTAATCTTTGATACTCTAAGACAGATAGCACTACAACTAAATCTTGTTCCTGACGCTGAATGGTTATTGGTTCTTTTTGAGCTTTATCTAAAAATTCTGTAAAATTTTGTTTTGCTTCTGTGGCAGATAAATAAATCATAATATACCTCCTTTCTCTTTATCATAACTCAAATTTGTTAATTGATTCTGAGGTGGACTCAGATGCAAGGAAACCCAACATTTATATATTTTGTGTTGGGTTTCGTTCCTCAATCAAAAATTAAAAAGGTGGTAATTCTTTGAGAATGGTAAAGCGAATATGGTTGATAGCTAAGTCACCTAGTGAAATCTCTTCTTTTGTTAAGCGGATGCCATTTCTGCTTAAGGTTTCAAAGGTGATGCCTTTACCAATTTCGATGTGATACCAGCATAAGCCCATAAAGAAGCGTGTTGGATATGGTCCACCTTCTTCGAGATCATCAGGATTGGATTCCATTGGCAACCAACCAATTCCCGGAATGTAAAACTCTAACCAAACATGATTAAAATCGGGTTGGAGAGGAACGCCTTGATGTTCGGCATAGACTGGACATTTATATCTACCAACTGTGCGACAAGGAATGCCATTCAGGCGACAAAGTGCTAGTAATACACCTACATATTCTCCACAAGAACCAGTGCCCCGATCTAAGGCGATATCGGGTGAGTCAATATGAGGTTTAATGGCATAGGACAATTGATCATAGACATAGTTACGGATACTGTACATTTTCCGTAATATGTTGGTTTCTGTACCAACGGCTGTGCGGGCTGCACGGATGACAATATCGGTATCCATTGCTAGGTCGTCATCATCTACCAGATAGCGGGTTTTTAATTCTGGTGACAGTTCTGGAATATCTTCCACGTCTCTGGGAGTGATGCGATGTTTAATGCCGCGTACTTCTACTAATGCTTTCCAGCCAAATATGTGACGTTCACCGGGGGCCAGGCTATCAAATTTAAATACGGCTACTCTTTGTCCGTCAATGATTTCTTCTGTGAAAGGTAAACCAATCGCTTCAACTTGTTGGACTTTTTGCCGTTGGGTTTCTGAGGGGAGGGCAATACGCCATTCTATATCGGCTAGGTAAACTTCATCCAGGGGGGAAATTTCTTCAACATAGGACATTTCTATGAGATAGCCATTGGAGAGGGCGTAGCGTTTATCTTCCTGGTAATGATATTGTAGGGAATGAATGAAGGTGCGATCGCGGTAGGTTAATTCAAAACAAGGGTCAGCGTTGGGATTATCCCGGATATAAGGTTCTTCGCTGGAGTATGCCACATAAATCCGATCTTTGCCTGTGTCATCCTGCCCTTGAACTGCAATACCTGTGGGAGAATCAAAGGGGGTGAGAACACTAAAACGGACTTCTCCAGTTGCCCTATCCATAGAGTAAACTGTTTGTTCCGTGCGATCGCATACCCACAAAGTTTCTTTACTAACTGCCAAGTTTTGGATACCAACACCAGGGGCATAAAATCTGGTGATTTCTTTGCGAGTATCCCGGTTAAAAATCAAAATATAGCCAAGTCTTTGGCAACTAACATAAACGGTAGATTCCCAAACGGCCACACCATCAGCAGGATAGGGTAAAGTCACAAAATGCTCTAACCCTAAAGATGCCAATTTACATAAATAAACACTGTTCTCACGAGTCACCCAAAGATCATCTTCCCACACGGCTAAACCGGTCACTTCTTGAAATTCGCGGACTTGGTGGGGATTGATAATTTTGCTGTTATCGGTAAGAGGGTCAATTTCTAATAAATGACCTTTAACCGTATCAATAGCAATAAGTCTATCTTTAATGAAAGCAATACCGTAGAGGGTAGCAGCCGTAACTGGTCTGATTATTTTTTGCCCAAACATCTGGCTCACCGTCAAACTGGGTAGGGGAAGGCTCATATTATTAAGCATATTAGTCATAAATCATTACTTTTTAACGTCAGTTACTATTTAGGCAGTAGGGGGAGTAGGGGGAGTAAGGGGAGTAGGAGGAGTAGGGGGAGTAGGAGGAGTAGGGGAGAGAAATATTCTTTTGCAACTGACAACTGACAACTGACCAATGACAACTGACAATTGACCAATTCCACATTTTTGGACATCACTAAATTATGATCGAATTTTGTAACCATTTCCTGTAACCTACACGATGTCTGCTCATTCTTTACCTGAATCTACTAACCTCTGGCATGGTTTGGAAGTTGATAAAGCCTTAGAAATGCTTGATAGTGACGCAAACAGGGGGTTAACCTCCCCGGAAGTTGAACAGCGTCGTCAGAAATATGGCCTCAATGAACTCGAAGAACATGGAGGTCGCAGTCCTTGGCAAATTCTGCTAGATCAGTTTACCAATATCATGTTATTGATGCTGATTGCAGTTGCCCTTATTTCTGGCTTTTTGGATTTAGTGGCTTTGACTGGGGGGACATTAAAACCCGGTGAAGTACCATTTAAAGACACAATTGCCATTATGGCCATAGTTATCCTCAATGGTATTTTGGGCTATGTACAAGAAAGCCGGGCCGAAAAAGCTCTAGCAGCTTTGAAAAAACTGTCTTCTCCCTCAGTGCGAGTCCTTCGTGACGGTAAACTGGGGGACGTGGCGGCTAAGGAGTTAGTACCAGGGGATGTGATGCTCCTAGAAGCTGGAGTGCAAATAGCTGCTGATGGTCGCTTAATAGAACAGTCTAATTTACAAGTACGAGAGTCGGCTCTTACAGGTGAAGCCGAAGCTGTCAATAAGCAAGCCATACTCACCTTACCAGAAGATGCACCATTAGGCGATCGCCTCAATTCAGTTTTTCAAGGTACGGAAGTTGTCCAAGGTCGGGCGAAGGTACTGGTGACTCACACCGGAATGCGAACGGAACTAGGCAAAATTGCCACCATGTTGCAGTCTGTGGACAGTGAACCTACACCTTTACAACAACGCATGACCCAATTGGGTAACGTTCTTGTTACTGGTTCTTTAATTCTTGTAGCCATAGTAGTTGGTGGTGGACTGATTCATGATCTAACTAAAGGAATAGGCTGGAAGAATTTACAAGAATTGGTGGAAGTTTCTTTAAGTATGGCGGTGGCTGTAGTTCCTGAAGGTTTACCAGCGGTAATCACCGTGACTCTGGCTTTGGGAACTCAGCGCATGGTCAAGCATCATGCTTTAATTCGCAAACTCCCAGCCGTAGAAACTCTTGGTTCTGTAACTACTATTTGCTCTGATAAAACCGGAACTCTAACTCAAAATAAAATGGTTGTACAGTCGGTGTACACCAATAATTCTACTTTTCGCGTTACTGGAGAAGGCTATACCCCCATTGGCGATTTTCAGCTAAATGGTGAAAAAGTTAGTTTAGATGAAGTCCCGGAAATTTCTGCCTTGCTTGTTCCCTGTGCGGTTTGTAATGATGCTGTTTTGCAACAACAACAAGGAGTATGGGCAATTTTAGGCGACCCCACAGAAGGGGCTTTAGTAACTTTGGCAGGAAAAGCCGGAATTGAACAAGACCAATGGAGTAGTAAATTACCTCGTGTTTCCGAATTTCCCTTTTCTTCAGAACGGAAGCGCATGAGTGTGATTTGTCAACTCCAAGCTGTAGCAACTGGAGAATCTTCTTTAACCGCCATTGACCCAGCTATTGCTGGTTTTGTGGAATCGGAACAATATCTGATGTTCACCAAGGGTTCACCGGAATTAACTTTGGAACGGTGTACAAAAATCCATTTAGGTAATCACTCGATTCCTATCACTGACGAACACCGCAGCCAAATTTTGGTAGCTAATGACCAAATGGCGGGTAAAGGTTTGCGAGTCTTAGGTTTTGCTTATAAACCGCTGACGGAAGTTCCCCCAGATGGTTCAGAAGATACATCGGAAGTGGATTTGGTTTGGTTGGGGTTGGTGGGAATGCTAGACGCGCCTCGTCCCGAAGTGAGGGCGGCTGTGCAAGAATGTCGCCACGCTGGCATCCGTCCGATTATGATTACTGGCGACCATCAATTAACTGCTCAAGCGATCGCTATTGATTTGGGAATTGCCCAAGAAGGTGATAGAGTCCTCACTGGTAAGGAATTACAACTTCTCACTGACCAAGAACTAGAAACACAGGTAGACTTAGTGAGTATTTACGCGAGAGTCTCCCCAGAACATAAATTAAGAATTGTCCAAGCCTTGCAACGTCGCGGGCGATTTGTAGCTATGACAGGCGATGGGGTGAATGACGCTCCCGCCCTCAAACAAGCTGATATAGGCATTGCGATGGGCATCACAGGCACAGATGTGAGCAAAGAAGCCAGCGACATGATCCTCCTTGATGATAACTTTGCCACCATAGTTGCTGCCACCAAGGAAGGTAGAGTTGTTTATACCAATATTCGCCGCTTTATTAAATACATTTTGGGTAGTAATATTGGGGAAGTTCTCACCATTGCCGCTGCGCCATTGTTGGGGTTGGGTGGTGTTCCCTTGAGTCCTTTACAAATTCTCTGGATGAATTTGGTAACAGACGGTTTACCAGCTTTAGCATTGGCTGTAGAACCACCAGAACCTGATGTGATGGAACGTCCCCCCTTTAGTCCCCGTGAAAGTATTTTTGCTAGGGGTTTAGGTTCTTACATGATTCGCATTGGGATTGTTTTCGCTGTGATTACAATTATCCTCATGGAATGGGCTTACCATCATTCTCATGCAGCCGGGTATCAAGGACATGAAGATACTTGGAAGACAATGGTATTTACTTCATTATGTCTAGCACAAATGGGTCATGCGATCGCTATTCGCTCTAATAATCAATTAACCATTGAGATGAATCCCTTTTCTAATCCCTTTGTCCTGGGGTCAGTCATTGTCACCACAATTTTGCAACTGATGTTAATTTATGTTCCACCTCTGCAAAGTTTCTTTGGTACTCATGCACTCAGTTTACAAGAATTAGGAATTTGTATCGGTTTTAGTGCTTTAATGTTTGTCTGGATTGAAGGAGAGAAGATATTCTTCCGCTTCATGGGCAAAAGGAATGTTTAATTGATAAGTAGGTTGGCGTTACGTTAAAAATTGTCGTTGGGGCAAGGGAACAGGGAACAGGGAACAGGGAACAGGAAGAGAGTTTTGGGCGATTTTACTTTTCTTCACATACCTTTAAATTTTTCGGTTCACCTACTTAAATTGTCAGAATCAGGATTTACAGGATTTGAAGATTAACAGGATTTAATTTCATGATCTTTGGATTTTTTATTCTGATTCTGACATTTATTACCAATTAGTCATCAATATGTATCTAAAAATCAACTTCGACAAGATCCAGAATTTCATCGTCAATCCTGTAGGGGCGGGGTTTCCCCGCCCTTAATTGTATTGCTGCATAAAAAACCCTTGGATGCGGGTAAAATTATAAAATTAATTAGGAGATAGATATCATGGGTGAATCCAAACGGAGAAAACAGCAAGATCCCAACTACGGGAAAGTTAAAAATCCTGTCAAAAATCTTATGAAAGTTTTTTGCCCATTCTTTGAAGATTACGATAATTTATCTCATCTCGATGCTGACAGTATATCGTTGATGATATCTAAACAGGGTTACAAAGAAACGGGTTTGAAAGGCATAATTGTCACAGGATATCTAGCCGAACATTTATTAAAAGACTATCCTCCCGAATCTGAATTAGTAACAGCCTTTAAACAACATGGAAATATTTATGTTACTTCCACATTAGCCCTAGCGTATTTGGAAAATGATATCAATAAAGAGGAAAATCTTAGGAATTTTGATACATACGACCCATTAAATGAATTTATATGTATGAAAAGCGATTCTGAAAAGTACCAAGTAAGTTTGGTGACAGGATCTTAAAATAATTAATAATTTTCTTATCTCCCGAAAAATCCCCAAAAGAATCCAGGCGACTGGAAGTCACGGCTACACAGGCAAAACCCACCTGCGTGGGTTTTATATTATAGAAGTCAGGGATTTTGAATCCTTAGCCATTATGCACTTAAAAACTTTACACCTCAAACAATTTCGCAATTACCAAAACCAAAAAGTTGAATTTAACGCTGCTAAAACAATTTTGGTAGGTAATAATGCCCAAGGAAAATCGAACCTGTTAGAGGCTGTGGAGTTATTGGCAACATTGCGATCGCACCGGATGGCACGCGATCGTGATTTAATTAAGGAAGGTGAATCTACAGCCCAAGTTCATGCCACCCTAGAACGGATTCATAGCCACAGCGATTTAACTCTCACCCTCCGTCGTCAAGCCCGTCGCACCGTCGCCATAAACGGGCAAATAATCCCCAGACAAATGGACTTTCTCGGTGTTCTCAATGCAGTAGAGTTTTCTAGTTTGGATTTAGAATTGGTGCGTGGTAGTCCAGAAGGTCGTCGTAACTGGTTAGATACGCTCTTAATTCAATTAGAACCAGTTTATGCCCACATTTTGCACCAATATCACCAAGTTTTACGACAACGCAATGCCTTTTTAAAACTTTATATAAATACACCAGAAAAATCCCTACAATCAGAATTAGCTATCTGGGATGCACAATTAGTAACTGCTGGTACAAGGGTGATTATGAGAAGAGATAGAGCTATTCAAAGACTAGCTCCTATAGCTTCTGCATGGCACGCTAGTATTAGTGGAGCGTCCGAAATTCTGCAAATCAATTATGCTGCCAATGTTCCCCTAGAAAAAAACTCTCCTCAAGAATTACAAGCAGCCTTTTTTGCTAAACTTCAACAAAGAGCAGTTGCAGAATCACATCGAGGAATAACCTTAGTCGGACCACACCGTGATGAAATAGAACTAATTATTAATCAAACTCCTGCCCGTCAATATGGTTCTCAAGGTCAACAAAGAACATTAGTTTTAGCTTTAAAGTTAGCAGAATTACAATTAATTGAAGAAGTTATTAATGAACCGCCATTACTATTATTAGATGATGTTTTAGCCGAATTAGATCCATCTCGCCAAAATCAATTACTTGATGCGATTCAAGACCGATTTCAAACCTTGATTACTACCACTCATTTGAGTGCTTTTGACTCTCAATGGTTGAAATCCTCCCAGATTTTATATGTAAATGCTGGGAAAATATTAGAAAATGGTAATGGGTAATGGGTAATTGGTCATTGGTCATTGGTAATGGGTAATTGGTAATTGGTCATTGGTAATTTTTATTCTTTATTCTTTATTATTTATCCTAAATTCTGAACTTCTGAACTTCTGAACTCCTGAACTCCTGAACTCCTGAACTCCTGACTCCTGACTCCTGACTCCTCGATTATGAATTATATTCTCACCGAAAATGAAATTACATCTTTAGGTGCATCATTAAGAGCTATTGCACCAAACATACTCAAACAAAGCCCACAAAAAGGTACAATTAGAGTCTGGTTTCAAGGAGGAGAACCTTATTTTGATCTCTTTTTTGAATTAAATAATCATGAAATAACTTGGTTTCAATTTACATTAAGAGGAAAGTCTTTATCCTGGTCTATCAATCAACCTCTCTTGAAAACTGGTATTACCAATGAATTAAGTATTGATGATGTGAGTTTTTATGCAGCTAGTAAAACCTTGAAAAATGATCATGATTCAGATGAAGAATTTATTAATTTAGTAAAATCAATTCTCCAAACTAGACCAGAGGAAGAAATTTTTGTCAAAGCCCTAGCGTTATTTTAAAGTTTATTCATAAGACCAATGACCACTGACTAATAACTAATGACTAATAAAATTTTTCTAATCTTTTAAATATGTGTAGAATAATTACAGTTAAAATCGCACCCATTAATCCTAATTGCCATAAACCACACCCAGCAGCAATTCCCAAAGCAGCAGCTACCCAAATCGCAGCGGCAGAAGTCAAACCATGAACTTCCGGTGATTTTGATGTTTGGGAAGATTCACGTAAAATTTCCCCAGCCCCCAAAAACCCGACTCCAGCCGCAATACCTTGAACTACACGACTAAGAGAATCAGCACTAAATTCTGTACCACCCGTTTGGATAGTGATAAGGGTAAACACGGCTGAACCCAAACTTACTAACATATGGGTTCTTAAACCAGCCGGTTTATTTTTTAGTTGTCGTTCTAAGCCAATTATAGCTCCAATAAACAAGGCGAAACACAGACGTAGCCCGGTGTTTAACCAATCATTGCTGGCAATATAGTAAGGGTTTATCAAGTTATTTTGGTGGTAAGTAGTTTGACGGGGAATTTAGGAAATTAGTTATAAAGTTGAGTTTATTGTCCATGCTAATTGGTAATATAGTAACAAAAACTATGTCATAAATATTATTTAATAATCAGGTCAGAATAAATACCGTAGTAATCCAATTTTACAAAAAAAAAGGAACAGGGAACAGGGAACAGAAATTGTCCTGTTCTTTAAAACAAAAGTTACTGAGTTTAAAGCTAAGTCACAAGAAAGATGTTTTTAAAAGATGTATAGCCCGAAAAAACAGTGTCATTATTTCAACCTCATATTTCTAAACATGAGTTTTTACCGTTCTCCGTTCCCTCTGAAATCTCATAAATTGTGTGGATAAACTCTATTGGCTTGACCAAATTAAACTACAAGACCGCGCCAATGTTGGCGTTCAGGCGTTTTATTTAAGCAAAATTAAACAACAGGGCTATCCTGTTTTACCGGGTTTTGTGGTAGAAGCGGATGTTTTACGGCAATTCCTAGAAACTCTCAACAGTTCAGAGTCGTTAATTGCTGATTTACCCTATTCTTCTCTACATTTAGATGTACATAATTGGCGACAACTGCAACAGGTGGCCGGGCGCTTACGTCAGGAAATTATCTCAGCGACTGTGCCACCTCACTGGGTGCGGACAATTTTTCAAGCTGCGAGACAATGGCAAAGAAGCAGTTTAATTTTGCGTCCCAGTTTGGCAATATCAAATAACCAAGAAATGAACAATGTGTCTGGGTTATTAGAACCAGTATTTTGTCCTTGTGAAGAAGAAGAAATCGGTGAAGCTTTAAAGCAGCTTTGGAGTCAGTTATTCCGGGCGAGAAGTTTATTATATTGGCACAGTGCGGGGATTAGTTTGCCCAGCATTAATTTAGGGGTGTTAGTGCAACCAGTTGACAATGCGATCGCATCTGGTGTAATCAATACTAAATCATTGGCATGGGATATTGAAGCTACTTGGGGTTTAGGACTGGCAATTACCAACGGTGAAGTATTACCAGATGTTTATTACATAGAACCAAAAACTGGCGTAGTCATAGAAAGACAATTGGGTAATAAAATGTTGGCTTATCGTCTTAATCATAGCAATGCTTTTACAGATGAACAACTACAACCAACATTAAATACTGATTTTTTATTAGCCTATATTTTAGAAGAATCTCAGCAGCAAGAATATGCTTTACCAGAAGAATTTTTGCAAGAATTAATTACTGTAGGCAATCAAATAGTCAATGAATTAGGTGCAACTTTAACTATGAAATGGACAGTTGCCAAAGAATCTTTAGCCACAAAACTCTATATTACAGAAGTCACTGTTCCCCAATCTGTAAATAAGAGTGTGCAATTTATTCAAGGCGTTGGGGCAGCCAGAGGGAGAATTATTGCTAATGCTCATATTTTTAATTCATCACAAAAAACAATCCAAGTTCCTAAGGGCGTAATTCTCATCGCACCAATGATTACTCCTGATTGTTTACCCTTACTACAAGGAGTTGCGGGAATTATTACAGAACAAGGGGGATTAACCAGTCATGGGGCGATTTTAGCCAGAGAGTTGGGTATTCCTGCGGTGGTGAGTGCCACTGGTGCAACAACTATTTTACAAGCAGGTGAAAAATTATTAATAGATGGTGATAAGGGAGAAGTATATCGTTTCACAGGCGATGAGGAAAATTTTCCTAGTCAGGAGATAGAAGGATTAATTAAAGAGGAAAAAGTTGTCAATTATCAGCCAACCAATTTACCAATAATTGCGACTAAGTTACTCGTAAATCTGAGTCAAGGACGGTTAATTAAACAAGTAAAAAGTTTGCCTGTGGATGGGGTAGGATTATTACGTTCAGAATTAATGATGTTAAATATTCTGGAGAAAAAACATCCTCAAGAATGGTTAAAAGCTGGAAAAGAAGCGGAATTATTGGAATTATTATCTAAGCAAATTATGCAGTTTGCTCGCGCTTTTTCACCCAACCCGATTTTTTATCGGTCTTTAGATTGGCTACCTCATGATTTACCATCATTAAGTACAGATCCCCCATTATCAAAGTCATCAATTATCAGTAATCGAGGTATTTTCAGCTATATACAAAATCCGGCTGTTTTTGAATTAGAATTGCAAGCTTTAGCAATAGTTCAAGCATCTGGCTATAAAAATATTAATTTGCTATTACCTTTTGTCCGCAGTGTTGAAGAATTTGTATTTTGTCGTCATCAGGTTGAGCAAGCTGGGCTAATGCAAATATCCCAATTTCAATTATGGATGATGGCAGAAGTTCCTAGTGTATTATTTCTATTACCTGAATATATTAAAGCTGGTGTGATGGGTATTTCCATTGGCACAAATGATTTAACACAATTATTGTTAGGAATAGATCGAGAACAGGGCAAACCAGGAATAGGTTCTAAATATCTTAATGAAAGTAATCCAGCAGTGATGGGTGCAATATCTCAATTAATTAAAATGTCTCAAGCTGGGGGCATTCCCTGTTCTATTTGTGGTCAAGCTCCGGTGCTTTATCCCGAAATGATTGATAAATTAATAGAATGGGGGATTAGTTCTATTTCTGTAGAACCGGAAGCGGTGGAAAGGACTTATCAAGCGATCGCTCGTGCTGAACAAAGATTAATTTTAGCAGCAGCACGGCGACAACTTCACGACTCAAAAAATTAATATCGGCAAATAGCCGCCACTTTGACTCCACCAGGCATTGCTTCTGGCTCCAGACTGTATACTTTACCACCATTTAACATGGTGTGAATCACGGCAAAATCTAACATATCTTCATCCTCTGGTGCCGGTTCTGGATGTAACTCAACCGTAGCAGTTGGTAAATCAAATTTACCCCATATATATTCTTTTTCAGGCACAAATAAAGTATCAACTCTTTGATAATATGCAGCGGGAACAATTGTTTTGATATCATTGGCAATTTTGTTACTTTCTTCCCCAGCTAGTTGCAGATAAACAGCCATTAGATCCTCATATTCCTGTTGAAATAAAGGGGCGACAATTTCCCAAGCTGCCTGATTTAATTCTGGGGTTTTGAGAAGTTCTACATTGCCAGTAATACCTGTTTCTACTAAATATTGATAAGTATTAGCCTGTCGGTAAATTGGTAATAAATACTCCACACCCGCCAATATTAAAGGTGCTTTTTCACTGCGTAATTTTTCATGCAATGCACTATCAACAGCATAACAAAATTGTAAAATATCTTCTTCATGTTTGTCCCGATCTGGACTACCTTGTCCATGCACAGAACCAGGCTGTTGAGCGGCAGAAGTTGCACCTCTAGCTATACCAACTCTATGCTGTACACCTTTTTGAAATTCATCTTCTAGAAGAGTTTCAGCCAAATTATGAGGCATATTTTCTACTTCTACCTCATTAAGTTGGTAACGCGTTCCTGAGTAAAACTGAACATTCTTTTGACTTAAAGCCAAAATGTAGAACTGTCCATCATTATTAATCAAATTTAGTAAGGGTTTAATGTGAAAATTCTTGCCCACAACCACTAATTGGGGAAAGGAAATAGGTAAACAATAGTAACGAAATAGATTTGGGGAAATAAAAATTACTAATCCCTGATTTTGAATTTCCCAAAAATCAGTATTGTCTAATTCTATTGCAGGTTCGAGCAAATTTACAGTCTCAGCATGGCGTAACCCTATGTCATCTAAGCGATTTTCAGCTTCTCGAATTAAATTTTTAAACCGAATTGGATTTTGTCGCGTTTCTCCACCTAGTTTTTCCATAGGTAGATATAGAGAAACGCATGGATACTGAGGATTTTGGACTAGATTTTTGAGTTCATCAGGAGAAAATATAGCCATAGATTTCATCCCCGTTGAGGATAATGATTGAATCTAGATTCAATTCAACTCTTGATGTGGAAATTCTGCATCTTTCTTTTGACAAGAAATTAACAGCTTTCTATTCCTTTTTATAGATAGAATAAAAAACTTTGCGCCTTTGCGCCTTGGCGTGAGACTTGTTTATCTCTTCCTTAAGCAACGCCATTTTTAATTCCCCCGTCCCTAAAAAAATTATTGCTGTTTGAGAATACTGGGAATTGTGGCTAGGATGCGTGTGGCAATGTCTTCTGGTGTTTCGGTCGCGTTAATAGTAATATGTAAATCAGCTTGGGAGTACATTGGTTGACGTTGTTCCAAAAGCGATCGCAATTTACTTTCCATATCAGCATCTTGTAACAGTGGTCTAGTATCGTCTGTTGCCAATCGCTGTAAGATTATTTCTATTGGTGCATCTAACCAAATTATCAAACCATGATGGAGGTAACTCCAATTCTGTTGCTGCATGACAATACCCCCACCAGTAGCCACAACCAATTTAGTATAGGCACAAACTTGAGCTAAGACATCACCCTCCAATTTACGAAACTCTGCTTCACCATGTTCAGCAAATATTTCGTTGATAGATTTACCTGCGGCTTTAACTATCACTTCGTCTGTATCTACAAATCTATAACCAATTTCCTGCGCGATTAATTTTCCTACGGTTGTTTTACCAACTCCCATCATGCCAATTAAGTAGAGGTTAACTCCTTTTAATATATCAATCACAATTATTTTTCTCCTATCAAATTATTATTTATTATTTAAGCTTAAATTAGCGTTTTTGTGGTTTATTTTCTTCATCATCCTCAAAATCATCATCTTCAAAAAAATCCCAGTCATCATCATCCGTTGCTGGATTTTTTTCTGATTCTTGATAAGGGGGGATAATAACCCGATAATCAGCATCATAAACTGATTCAGTCTTACCTACAGCAGTATTTTTCGGTGATTGAGAACTATAGGAATAAACAGAACTAGCGCGAGAATTAGAACTTTGTGGATTGGTAGAAGTTTGTTGTTCTGGTTGTGAATCTTCTCCATCATCCCAATCATCTTGATCTCGATTTGTGTCCCAATCGTCAAAGTCATCATCAGCTTGATTAACTGGGGGTGACGGACTTTTAGGAGGTGGGGGATTTTGTCTGACACGGGATGAAGTCGGAATTGATCTAGGGATAGGTTGTTGTGCTTGTAAATTTAAATCAGTTGCAAATTTTAATAATTTAGTAATTATTAAAGATGTGAAAATACCAGCAGCTATGCTCAATAAAATCCACAATGCTAATGGTAATGCTTGACTTCGCATTCCCAAAAACATTAATGGAAGTGAGGGCGACAAATTTTGAACTAATAATATTATTAGTCCCAGCATTGCCGTCACCAAGATAATTAAGCGAATTACAGCCATAACGAATTTAAAATTACAGCAAGATTTGAGAATACACCAGAAGAAAACAGATGAAAATAGCTATTGCCACCAACGAACAAAATAGAATTAAAAATTAAAAATTTAGTCTTTCCATTTTTAATGATTAATTTTTGATTGCTATATAGCGGTATGCACTTGAATGAGATACAGAATCTACAGTAAAAGCCTTATGGCAAGAGATTCTTACCTCCTGACTCCTGCTATAGATGACCTTGCCAGCGCTGAATCGGTATACAGTCAATATCTAGTTGATCTAGGGCGCGGGCAACAACAAAATCAACTAAATCCTCAATGCTTTGGGGGTTGTGATACCAAGCAGGAATCGCGGGGACAATCCTCACACCAGTTTCAGCTAAGGTTGTTAAGTTTCGCAGGTGAATTAAGCTAAAAGGGGTTTCTCTGGGGACAATTACCAGTTTACGTCCTTCTTTAATTTGCACATCTGCGGCTCGTTCTAGTAAATCCGAACTGAGTCCCCCAGCGAGTTTGGCAACTGTACTCATACTACAAGGCATAATGATCATCCCCAAAGTTCGGAAAGAACCGCTGGCAATACCAGCACCAACATCACTCCAAGGATGACAACGGAGTTTACCTTGTTCGGGAACTCCAGCTTGTTCTCGCCAAAATTGCTCTTGTTTATCTGGTTCTGCTGGCATTCGAGTTTCCTGTTCTGCTTGCCAAACCATGTAAGTTGATTTAGAGGCTACCAGTTCAATCTGATATTCTGCTGCTAAAAGAAATTTGAGGGCGCGAACAGCGTAAATCAGACCGGATGCACCTGTTACGCCCAGGATTAAAGGTTTTGTGTTATTGGTCATTAGTTATTGGTCAGTGGTCATTAGTTATTGGTCAGTGGTTATTGGTTATTGATTCACAGCAAAGAACAACTGACAACTGACTATTCCTCATCATAGGTTTCTTGATCAAAAGAGTCGGTTTTATTGGGTGAATAAATGTCTCCTGTATCTTCATTGTTACCATTTGCGCCCATACTTTTGGGTAAACCATCAGCGCCAACGGTGACAAGATCAATTTGTTGACGGTAGTAATCAACACTTTTGACTTGTACCATGCAGCTATCGCCTAACCGATAGGAAGCTCGATTTTTTCGCCCAAATAAAGCTTGTTGTCTGGCTCGATATTCGTACCAATCGTCTTTGAGGGAACTGACGTGAACCAGTCCTTCTACCCGTAAAGTATTGGTGAGATTGGTTTCTGTGGGCGATTCTACTGGGACTTCAATTTCGACAAAGAAGCCGTAGGATTGAACTCCGGTAATTACGCCGGGAAAGACTTCGCCAATGCGTTGTTTCATTAAGGAAGCTTTTTGGAGTCCGGCTAAATCGGCTTCAGCTTCTTGGACTTCTTTTTCCCGGTCGTTAATTTGGACAATGACTCTGGTTAAGTCACTTTGGATTTCTTGGTGGAGTTCTGGGGGGAGAACGTTCCAATTAATTTCTTCGTGACAATTGGAATGGCGCAGGTTAATTCGGTCTTTGACGCGGGTATTCCGGCGATCGCGCCCATGCTCTATTAAGTTATGATATACCCGTTGTAAGAGAATATCTGGATAACGACGTAAGGGGGCAGTGATGTGGACATATTGCGATAAAGCAAGTCCAAAGTGAGAACCTTTGGTAATGCTATATAAAGAAGGCTTGAGGGTGTCTTGTAATAAATAGGTGAGAACTTGTTCCGATGGGGAATCGGCAAAAGCACCGGTCAAGTGTTGATAATCTAGGGGTTGGATTTCCAATTCTGGATCTAGTCCCAATTCCACACCTAAATTAACAGCTAGTTTGAGCATTTCCTGGACATCTTCGGGATCAGGTGTGCCTTGAACTCGCCATAAACTAGGAATCCCCAAGGCACTGAGGTGATCTGCCATGAGTTGATTTACTAATATTACCAACTCTGTAATTAGCGATCGCCCAGGTAAGTCATTCAGCACCACAGATCCCATTGATCCCTCATCATAATAGGGGTTATGACTAGGTGGGAGATTTAACTGTAAACTACCGCGCTGCAAGCGTACCTGTTTAATAGCCGTAGCTAAAGTCTGCAAATCTGGTAATTTCTCCTGGACTGCGGCTGCCACTTTGCTACTTTCACCGGCAAGGATTTTTTCTGTCTCTGCTTGACTGACAGCTACATCTACATTAATCACACTCGGTTGAATTTCCCACTCCTCCACTGCTCCCGATTCAGGGTTAATGGTGATGATAAAGGAAAGAGCCAAGCGATCGCTTCCAGGGACTAAAGAACACCGTTCCGTTACCGCTGCTGGTAACATCGGCAATAACAATTCTCCCAGATAAACTGACTTACCACGCTTGAGCGCTTCCCTGTCCAAAGCTTCATCCGCTTGAATATAGTGGGAAACATCCGTAATGTGAAAAATTAATCGCCAATTGTCAGCGCTAATTTTTTCCACACTAAAGGCATTTTCTACCACAGACTCATCACCGTTGACACTCTTAATCGTGAAGGTAAAAACATCACGTAAATCCAGGCGATTTTTCAGATCAGCCTTCAGGAGTCTCTTGGGTAATTTCGCCGCTGCTTCGAGGATAGGATCGGGAAAAGTTCGGGATAAATCATGTTTACAAGTTACCAAATCTATATCCGCTGCCGCTTCAGCATCACTACCCAGAATTTGTACCACTCGACCCAATGGGGGGTACTGTGCCAACGGATAGCGGAGGATTTCTACATGAGCTAAATGGTCAATAGCTTCCTCCAACTTCATGTTGTTGAGTTGTAGTTTCAGTTCAAACAGCAATCTATCATCCAAAGGAACAGCCCGAAACCCTTCCTCCACCTGCTTAATTCTGGCGAGTAAAGTATGATTAGACCGTTCCATAATCAACTTCACCTCACCTTCAGGCGATCGCCGGCGGCTACCTTCCTTGAGGACTCTCACCAAAACGCGATCGCCATTCCAGGCATTACTCAAATGACTTTCGCGGATGTAAATATCCTCCGAGCCTTCGCTATCTTGAATCGCAAAACAAAAGCCCTTACTAGAACAACGTAGTTTCGCCTCAATTAAGCCCTCTTCCGTAACGCGGCGATATTTCCCCCGTTCCTTCACCAAAAGCCCAATTTTTTCCAACACATCCAAAGTAATTTGGAGTTTTTCTAGACTTTCTTCATCCTCACAACCCAATTTCTTTTCTAGGACTTTACGAGCCACCAATTTATCATCTGTAAAATTGGCAAGAAGTGTAGCGATTGAAAATTCCATGCAGTGAACCGACCTTTGGTCAAAACATCATTTGTTGTCGAATCTGGCCTTTGCTGTATCCCCTCACGGTCTACAGACACTTGCTGCCGTAAGAATTTCGCCCTTGCGTAGTGTTTCGTCTTCAAGGCAAGTCCGCTAATAGCGCAGCGTGGCATTAGCCATAGTCATTGTCAGAGGAAGCCCCTGCGTTGACTTCTCACTGCACGACAATCTCAGAGTTTGCTTGCGTGACCCTTGATTTAATCTAAACAATCTTCACCATGCACTCCTGATACTCAATAATTAAACACTAAGTAATTAGATAATGGATGAGTGAGAGACTTGGTTTGGAGAACTCTCTATACCACCCACAAGCTAGAAACTGGCTTAACCACAGGTGTTTGATAGTTTAGATATAAGGTAATTTCACACCATCAGCATCTGATAACATAACGTGGCGTTAGCCATGTCTTCACCAGCAGAAACCGCTGAAAAACCCAATTCTCCCTTATGTAGAATCGGTAACAATCAGGTAAGCAGTAAAACACAGGCAACGAGGGCAAACCTTATCTTTATCATTGTAGATTTAGAGCGCACTTCTTTAAAAATACTTCTAGATATCTAATTGGGTAATTAGTATAGCATTTAAAGATAGACGACAATTTGTGCTGAACAACTGCTAGTATCAGAACATATTCAAAATCGTTAGTGCTTAGTTCTTAGTAAGACTTTATATTGAAATATAGGGTTTTGTCTAGGGGATGGTCAGTTGTCAGTTGTCAGTTGTCAGTTGTTCCCTGACTAGCAATTTATGTTATTAGGAAAATTTAGATAAAAATGGTTGAAAGTATGATGTTGGCACAATTCCAGAACTTGTACCCCAACGGCAGTATTATCTCAGAACTAATAGAAATTTTTCAAGGGAAATATATCGTCCGTGTCAGTATACAACTCGAAGGCATCACCCGTGCAACGGGTATGGCAGGAGCAGAAACAGTAGAAGCAGCAGAAGACCAAGCTAGAGATAGAGCATTCACATTTCTAGGCATCAAAAATCTCCCAGTAGAAGCCACAAAATCAGCTTCACCATCAGTGACTCCACCACCAATCAAACCTACCTTACAGGAATCAAAACCTCTTCCTCCGGTCAGCAACACCAATACACCAACATCTACACCATCCTTCCTAGAAGAGCAAATTGATACTCAAATTACAAAACCAGAAATATTCCCACATCAAGAACCAGAATATCCACCCTTAACAGAAGTTCCTCCAGTCCCTCCCAGTAATGTGACACCGTTTACCCCTCGGAGTTACACAGCTTACGAAGATGCCAGTGTCCAGTCAACCATTGGTAAAAACAAAAGACGCAACGAACCAGTTAACTTATCTGATGTTATTGCCCAGACAGACGTAGAAATCGAGCGCTTAGGCTGGACACCCGAACAAGGAAAAGATTATCTAGTCAAAACCTACAGTAAACGAGGACGTTCGCTCCTGAGTGAAGAAGAACTACGAAATTTTCTCACTTATCTCAAATCCCAACCAGACCCCATTGCGGGATTTTAAATTAAGTAGTCGGACAAAATTAAATTCACTCGTTGAGAGAGGGAACAGGGAACAGGGAAAAAATTTACTCCCGACTCCTATCCCTCACGCCACGCTATCAGCAAAACCTAATTTCGATGTTTAAATATTTTACAAAACTAGATTACCTGTTAAAAGAAACCTGCCTGGGTTTAAAACGGGGAGGATGGATGAATTGGGCTGCTATTAGTACGGTGACTGTGTTACTGTTCCTATTTGGCTTAAGTTTACAAGTATCTTGGCAAGTAGAAACTCTGTTGAATCAATTTGGGAGTCAGTTAGAATTATCAGTTTATTTAGAACCGGGTGTGCAAGCTTTTGATCTCGAACCAGTCATGGCAAAAATGCCGGAAGTTGCTGGTGTGGAAATGATTACGAAGGAACAAGCTTGGACAAAATTAGTTAAGGAATTTGGTTTAACTGATATTAACGGCGCTACTCAACAATTAGGTGGTAATCCTCTAGTTGACGAAATGAAGGTAAAAGCACTCAATCCCCAAGGGGTACAAAATTTAGCGACACAGTTAGCGAAATTACCGGGAGTAGATGTGGTGCAATATGTTGATGAAGCTGTCAAACGGGTTGCCCAGTTGCATCGAGGTTTAAACTGGATTACTTTAACCATAACCATTATTTTAACTTTAACAGCGATCGCCGTCACCACAACCACAATTCGCTTAATTGCGATCGCCCGTCGTCAAGAAATAGAAATTATGCAATTAGTAGGAGCAACAAGAACTTGGATTTATCTACCATTTATCTTACAAGGAATTTCCTTTGGTTTATTAGGTGGGGCATTGGCTTGGAGTTTCATTTCTCTCACCCAACAATTTCTTAACCGCTTACTCATCAATCAACCCGATTTTATCCAATTTCTCCGTTACGGCTTACAACTCACTATTTCCCAAACCCTTCTCTTACCCCTAATTCTCTTAGGTTTCGGTGCAACAGTCGGATTAATGGGTAGTTTATTTGCCGTTCGTAAACTTGCTAAATAACCGTAGGGGCGCAGGGCCTGCGCCCTCTGTATTCTGCACTCCCCATTATATTTCATTCCCGCCTTGCTGTACTGAGAGGTTATCTATCAGTTTTCATACAAAAATATAGGGGTTTAGCACTGCTAAACCCCTACCTATACGAATCAATCCTGATTACTTTCTAACTTAATTCTAGAAAGTGAAGGTAGTCCGCAAAGTACCAACCAATTCGTTGGCGTTCTTGTCGTTATGCTCAGGATTCAAGATTACCAACACACCAGGAGTAATCAAAATGTTGTCGGAAAGCTTCATCTTGTACAGACCTTCGATGTGATAAGAATCACCTGCTTCAAACCCTTGAGTTTTCAGATCATTAAGAATTGATCGCCCACCCTCTGTAGCACCAGTAACTTTAGGTGACTGACCAAAGATAAAACCTAAAGTGTTACCTTCTCTCAAGAAGTCTTTGAGACCTAATGTACCAGCCCAGTAGAACATTTCAGCACTAGAAGGAGTACCAACTAAGGAACTAGCTGTTGTGTAACCTGCCCAACCACCTAATGTAATCTTCGGTGTAGGTTGTACGCTAACTTGTATACCGTAGTTGTTAGATTCACTTCTGTCGGCAGCAACAGTACCTAGACTATTCGCTAACGCACTTCCGGTGCTTCCGAAGAAATTGGCAACACCTCTTTGATAACTATGGGCGTAGGTTAGACCAATGTTAATGGCTTTGTTAGGCTTGAAAGCCAACTGACCAAATATGGTGTTACTACCATCGAATAGTCCGCTTCCAGATGCGGGGTTAGCAGCACTATTTCTACCTGTTGCAAAATAAGCTGCGCTCAAAACAAATTTATCACTAGGTGTGACGTTCACAGTGACACCTGCGCCATCATTCGCTTGACGATAAATGGGGCTGAAACGTCCGTAGCGAGATAAAGCACCTGAACCACTGCTTCTAAAGTCAGGGTTGAAAACATTGACGTTCTCGTTCAATTCACCACCAACAGCATCAATCTTGACACGAATCTTTTGTCCCAAGTTGAAGGCGTAGTTAACTTTGTCAACAGTAACAGCATTGCCGGTAGCACCAGTGTCATAACCCAAACGGCTCATGTTAGTTCCAGTAGTTGAGTTATTACCAACAATATTCCCCGCATTCAACCGAGTCTGCAATTGGTCTTTTCCTGTGAAACTGCTGTTCAAAGTCAACCGCACCCGGTCAGAGAAAGTTGCATTGCTGTCTGCGTCTCTTGTTGGTGAGCCAGAAGCAACTGCTACCTTATCACCAAAAGATTGGGATAAGCTGAAAATTGCTTCACCAGATAGTTTCGTGGTGGTAGAGAACTGATTAGCTTCTAGTTCGCCAGTCCGAGCTTCTAAAGCATCTACTTGACCGCGAAGAGTTGCTAATTCGGTAGAATATTCTTCTTGTAAACGCTGTAAAGTAGCTAAATCTTCCTTGCTGACCATTTCCGCAGTAGCAGTAGCAATGAGTTCATTAACGCGGTCTAAGCAGGAATTTAAACCAGCCGCAAATTCATAACGACTCAAGGCGCGATTACCACGGAAAGTACCGTTAGGATAACCACTAACTCCACAGCTATAACGTTCAAATAAAGATTGTAAAGCTTGAAACGCCCAATCAGTAGGTTGTACGTCGGAAAACTGAGAAACGGATGTTACTTGACCCAAACTGTTGGACTCTTGGGATAACTGAGCAACACTTGTTACTTGTTCGTTAACTTGACCAGCAAAGGCACTGTTACCAGTTAGTAGGCTCAAAGCGATAGCAGGGCTAACTTTGAGGATATTCCAAAAAGCTTTTTTCATAAATTTTAGTCTCTCACACACCTAAATGAATCCAGTTTATGGTAAAGTCCCAAGGGAACTTATACATAAATGTTCTATGGTGATTCTACATCATTAATGACAATTAAAACAACTAAATATCAAAATTTTTATACAAAGTTATAATTTATTTATGATCTGGTAAATTTGAGATTATACTCTGTTTATGGTACGTATTGATAAAGATCAATATCAAATTTACGATCGCTGACCTGTGACAATATATGTAACTCGTTGGGCAATATTAGTTGCGTGATCTGCCATGCGTTCTAAACAACGAATTGCTAGGGTTAACAATAGAATTGGTTCCAGGACTCCAGAAAAATTTTCCTGTTGGGCAAAGGTTTGATAGAGATGCTCATAAGCATTATCTACAGCATCATCTAAATGCTTCATTCTTTGTCCACTGGTCTCATCCAAATCTGCTAAAGCAACTAAACAAGTTGCTAACATTGCCTGGGCGTGCTGGGACATAATGGCGATTTCTGGCAAAGAACTATGTTGAGGATAAGGGAAGAGTTTAATGGCAATTTTTGCTAAGTCTTTGGCATAATCCCCAATCCGTTCTAGGTCACGAACTAATTGCATAAAAGCACTTAAACATCGCAAATCTTTTTCTCTAGGTGCTTGACGAATGATGATAGTTGTGCAATCAGATTCTATTTGCCGATAAAAGCGATCTATTTTCTTATCTAATTTGGGTATTTGTTCCGCTGCTATCAAGTCACCAGCAAATAAGGCTTGATGACTAAGACGAAAGGATTGCTCTACTAAAGCACCCATGCGTAATATATCTCGTTCTAAACGCCTAATGGAGCGTTTTATTTGCGGTAATTCATGATTTGGTGTATCAAATACAGTTTTCACGCTAATTATATAAAAAGTGTATATATTTTATTAACTATAGTCTTGGCTAGGTGTATTTGTCATGATCTGAGAGAATTGCAGTTGAAGCCACGCCCCACCTGTTTCTGGATGGTTCATGGCTTTAATTGCACCATTATGGGCAATAATTATTTGCTGGACAATTGCTAAACCTAATCCAGTACCAGCAATTCCCGTTGTTGAATTGACTTCAACTTGTGAACGATATCGAGCTTTGTCTCCGCGATAAAAGCGTTCAAATACATGAGGTAAATCGGCAACAGCAAAGCCAACACCGGAGTCAACAATATTGATTTCCAACATGGGACCGTTATCAGTAGAAATTATGTGAGTTTCAACGTCAATAGTGGTTTGAGGGGGACTATATTTAATGCTATTATCTAGCAAGTTGACAAATACTTGATAAAGTTGAGATTTATCTGCTTGAATGTAGATGTTTTCTAGTCCAGTATAGTTGATACTCAAAGACTGACGTTGGGCAATTGGTTCTAGAGTTTCCCATGCTGAGAGGATTAGCGATCGCACTTCCACCATTTCTAAATTTAACTGCATGGTGGGATTATTTTCCATTTGCGTCAGTTCCAACCAACTTTGCACCAAATTAATCAGTCGGTCAACTTCTTGCATCAGCCTATTAACCCAACGGTCTAAAGGTGGTTCTAGACGGGTTTGCAGAGTTTCCACCACCAAACGAATAGCCGTAAGCGGTGTTCGCAGTTCATGGGCTAAATCAGAAAAAGAGCGATCGCGTTCCTGCTTCATATCTAGCACAGATTGGCAATTTTCCAAAAATACCCCCACCTGTCCCGTTGTCAGAGGTAAACTAGAAGCCCGCAACAACATAGATTTTACCGCTGTCATCTCCCTAGCATCCTCACAAGAAGGATGAAAAACCCATTCCTGCACCTGTGGCTTTTGCCAATCACGAGTTTGTTCAATTAACTGATCTAATTCATAAGACCGCACCAACTCTAACAACAAACGCACCTGTCCTGGCTGCCACCTTTGAAGATATAAAATTTCTCGCGCTTGCTGATTGCACCATAGCAGTTGATTTTCCTCATCTACCTGCAAATATCCCACAGGTGCAAAATCTAGCAACTCCTTATACATAGACAATGATTGCTGCAAATCCTGTCGTTGTTTATTCACCATAAACATATCCTGCCGTAAGCGAGGTCTTAGCAGCAACTTAATATTATTGATATTATGGGAACGAGAATTTAACGGTTGCAATAATTGCTCTAAATACCAGTTCAGGTGAACCTGTTGCCAAACCCAAAAACCAAGGCCGACAACTAAACCCAGCAAAAATCCCAAAAAAAGCATAGAAGTCGTTAGTTGGTGTATGATTCAAAACTAACAACTATCTTCACCAATCACCCAAATCTGTAACCAAAACCCCTCACAGTTACAATATATTCTGGATGACTAGGATCTTCCTCCAGCTTTTCCCGTAGCCAGCGAATATGAACATCCACAGTTTTGCTATCCCCCACAAAATCTGGACCCCATATTTGATCCAACAACTGTTCCCGTGACCATACCCGTCGGGTATAACTCATAAATAATTCTAACAGCCGGAACTCCTTCGGAGACAAATTCGCCTCTTCTCCACGTACAGTTACCCGACACTCCTGAGCATTTAAAGTGATATCTTTGTGCTTGAGAACCGGAACTTGTGGCAATGCACTTAAACGTTGACGACGAAGTAACGCCCGACACCGTGCCACCAATTCTCGCATACTAAACGGTTTCGTCAAATAGTCATCAGCACCCACCTCCAAGCCCAGCACTCGGTCAGTTTCACTACCTTTAGCACTCAACATCAAAATTGGTACTGAGTTGCCCTGGTGGCGCAAAAAACGGCAAATATCTAGACCATTAATTTGCGGTAACATCAAATCTAACAGCACCAAATCCAAAGACATTTCTTCAGAATTATCTTCACAATTTTTCAGATATTCTATCGCCGTTCTGCCATCACTAGCAATAATTACCTCATAACCTTCCCCTTCCAAGGCTACAACTAACATTTCCCGAATTAGTTCTTCGTCTTCGACTACGAGAATACGGCTTGTTTGTCCAATATCTGCCCTGGCAGAATACTTAGCTAATTCACTGGTATACATTAACTTTTTCAGTGTATAACAAAGCCTAGTATATTATAAATCATACCAATCATAGATTTATTTTAATTTTCTTTGTATTTGCGTTAATTGTAAATTTTTGTGTCAGTAATCCTGTCATCCCCCTTGACAACCGCAGAGTTGTCAATTACAGTTTTAGTACAAAAATACTATGAAGAGGAGTCAGGAGTCAGGAGTCAGGAGTCAGGAGTCAGGAGTCAGGAGTCAGGAAGAAGAAGCAAAAGTAGGGTGTGTTAGCGACAGCGTAACGCACCATTCCAGGTTAAACCAGAATTGCAAGTTATTAAATTTGCGTTCCTTAAAGGTGATATATGGATGTAAAAACCCAAATTATGGCCTTTTCAAGTATATAAATCCGTAAATTTTGGATTTCATTTAAGTGAAGAAGATAATTAGTTAATTCAAGAGTTAATTCAAGGAAGTGGAAATATGACAACAGGTGCAGTTAAAGACAACAAACAACAATTAGTACAATCCTTTCAACAAATTCGTGCTGACAGAAAAAAGCTAGATGCCAAAATAGCTACTAAACAGGAAGAAGCTGAAAAAGTAAAAAACCAGGAAATTATCGCCGCAGCTTCCACCTACACCATTGATAGTATTGTTAAAGGTTTAGCGGATTTACAGTTAGAATTTGGCAGCATTGTCAATGCACTGGCAGAAAAATTAGCTCAAGAAAATACTAAATTAGATGAATTAAATAGAGCCATAGAGATTGAAACTCAAAAACTACAAGAACTCAGACAAATTAGAATCGTTGCTGATACCTTAGATATTTTCACTCAAGAACATCAAGAAAAATTAAAAATTCTTGAACAGGAGACAGCAAATAGAAAAGAAGCTTTAGAAAAAGAAGCAGCAACCAGAAGGAAAGAATGGCAAAAAGAACAAATAGAATTTACAGAAAAACTACAAACCTATAATGATTTATTAGCTAGGGATAGACAGCAAGAACAGGAAGAATATGAATATAAATTAGCCACTACTCAGAAACTGACAACAGATGCCTATGAGGCTAAAAAACGTAATTTAGAAAGAGAAATTGCCGAAACTACTCAACAAAAACAGAAAGATTGGACTGAAAGAGAGAAATTTTTAACCGATAATCAAAAATTATTTACCGAATATCAACAACAGGCTGTGAAATTTCCCACTGAATTGGAAGAAGCGGTTAAAAAAGCTAGAGAAGATGCGATTAAGGAAACCAGCCAAAAAGCTAAAGTTGAAGTTGACTTATTTGAGAAAGAATGGGAATCAACTAAACAGAGTTATGAATTAAAAATTACATCTTTGGAAGAAACAATTGTCAAACAAACTGAGCAAATTGAAGGAATTGCGGCTCAATTACAAACTGCACTCAAACAGGCTCAAGATTTAGCAATGAGAGCCTTTGATAGTTCCACAAATAAATAGAAAACTAACAATTTGAATAATTTTGAGGTGAATAATGGCAACTAAAAAACCAACTGATAAAAATACAAAAGCCGAAATTCTCCAAGCTTATGAAGAATTAGTGAAAGAACAAGCAGCGCTCAAATCTCAACTAGAACAAAAACCCACAGAAAAGCCTCCTGCAACCAAAGAACAACCAAAACCAGAATCTAAACCAGAATCTAAACCAGAACCTAAAATAGCTATGACTCAATCTACTACTATTCAACAAAAAATGAATAATACCATTCAAAGTCTTGCTAATATTCAGCTAGGATTTGGTAGTGCTGCGAATGAATTATCAGAACAACTTACAACAAAGGCTGCTAGATTATCAGAAATTCAACAAGTTGTACAAGAAGAAATTTCTCAATTATCTCAATTACATAATTTGGAAGTTTCTGAAGATATTTTAGATACTTTGATTCAAACCTACGAAGATAACGAAAAAGCTTATCAGGAGGAATACAGTCAAAGCTATGAAGTTTTATCCCAAGAGGTTTTAGAACTGAATAATAATTGGCAAAAAGAACAGGAAGAATATCAAAGAACTATTAAAGAACGCAATGAAAACCTCAACCGCACACGACAACGAGATTCAGCAGAATATAAATATGATTTAGAACTGCAACGTAAGTTAGCAAGTGATGAATATGCACAGGAACAAAAGCTATTAAATAACCAACTAGAAGAGGAGAAAGAAACCACAGAAAAACAATGGAGTGAACGAGAAAAAACAATTGCTGACAGAGAAAAAGAATTTGCAGAATTGAAAGCTAAAGTAGAAGCATTTCCTAAAGATAAAGAAACTGCTCTCAAAAAAGCCACTGAAGAAGGTAAAGGTATTGCTACCTATCAAGCTAAAGTAAAATCAGATTTGTATGCGAAAGAAGTAGAAGGACAAAAACGTTTTTACGAGCAAAGATTACAATCTTCAGAACAGACAATTACTAATCAACAAACCCGACTAGAAAACCTTTCCAGACAACTAGAATCCGCCCTCAAACAAGTTCAGGATTTGGCAGTTAAGGCTATTGAAGGCAGTTCCAATGTCAATTCCTATCAAGCTATGAAAGAAATAGCCTTAGAACAGGCTAAAAGCCAAGCAAAAGCTAAATAAGATTTAACCTGTAGGGTGTGTTAGCCAAGCGTAACGCACCTTATATCCTGGCGACTAGAAGTCGCGGCTACACAGACAAAACCCACCTTCGTGGGTTAAAATCAGTTAACTATGTATGCTACCATCAGGCATAATTGCTCCAGTTAGGAAAGTTTCACTCATATCTGTATCATCTAAATTAGCTCCAGTTAAATTCACCTCGCATAAATTAGCCTCGCTTAAATCTGCACCACTCAAGTCCGCACCTTGTAAGTTTGCTTTCCACATTCTTACACCTCCCATTTTTGCACCACTGAGGTTTGCACCCTGCAAGTTTGCAGAGGAAATTGATGCCATGTGTAAATTAGCATCACACAAATTAGCACCACTTAACAGCGCTCCGCTGAGATCGGATTCATTTAAATGCGCCGTCTTTAATATAGCTTGAGTTAAATTAGCACCACAAAGAATCACTTCAGATAAATGCGCTCTTTCTAATTTTGCTCCTTGAAGATTTGCTTTACTCAAGTTAGCTCCACTTAAAGAAGCTGCTGTCAGATTAGCTCCACTTAAATCTGCTCTGCCGAAGTCTACACCACCCAAGTTGACTCCTTGGAGATTCGCTCCTGGTAAAGCAATACAGTTAAAGCTTCTTTCTCCTGTTGCGTACCTATCTAAAAGTTCTTGAACGTTCATATTTTTTTAGTTCTCGTACTTAGTGGGAACACTAGATTTATGGTGTTTGCTTAACACCGTTTAAAATTAGGGCGATCGCACCTTCTGTATGTTTTTCTATCATTTCTGGACTGAGGCGATCTATCTCTGGTGTCAGATGCTTCCAGTTTTCTTGGACTACAAAATAGAAAATGCAGACACTAATTAAATGAGTCAGAGTTAAAAATGGGTCTAGTGGACGGAAACAGCCCTGTTCTATTCCCCTTTCTAGAACTTTTAGCAGTGGTGCATATAGACTACCAGGGTTAACTTGCTTAAAATACAATCCCTGATTTTGAATCGCTTCTTGAAACCACAGCATCTGCCGATGGGGATAAGTTGCTTCATAAGCGATCGCACACCGGATAATTTCCTTTAACGCTTCTTCTGGGTGCAAATAGTCAAGGTTCATTTGACCTACTACTAATTCTAGCTGATTAATCGGACGCTGCAAAACCGCTTTGTATAGACCTTCTTTATTCTCAAAGTAGTAATGTATCATCGCTGTGGTAATTTTCGCACGATCAGCGATCGCACTCAACCGCGCTCCCTTCAACCCATGTTTCGCAAACTCCATCTCCGCTGCATCAAGAATTTGCTTCTGCGTCACCTTTGCATCTCGTACCTGACCCACAGATTTAGCAACTTCCTCATTCTTAACAAACTTCACCACAGCGTTTTCAGACATATTTTGCTTGTCTAGTGTAACAAGAGTTGACAGCTATCTGACTAACTCGTTAAACTAATTAAAAAATTAGTTAATTAAATCATAGGATTTTATAATCATGCTACAAGGCGCACCCTGGCTATTGGCTCATCGCTCCATGCTCAAGCCAAATCAGACTTTTAAAGTTTCTCTATACGGAAATGACTACGTAATGTGGCTAGATAGAGTTGGTAAAATTAGCTGCTTACCTAATGCCTGTCCTCATTTAGGTGCAATGCTTTCCGAAGGTTGGTGTGTGACCAAAGCAGATGGAAGTAGTAACGTAGTTTGTCCATTTCATGCTTTAGAATTTGATAGCAATGGTTGTACAGTATTACCCAATAGTAACAAGCAAACAAAATCTTTAATCAAACCCTTAGAATTAATTATTCAAGGTGATTTTATTTGGACTTATGGCGGATATGAAGCCAAAATTTCTATCCCAACAATTTTCACAAATTTTGCCGCCGAATATGAATTTATTGGACATACCAAAAACTTCAGCGTGAAAACCGAACTGTTGACAATGCTGCTAAATATGCACGACTATGATCATCAAAATGGTACACACCGTCCTCTATTTGAAATCGCAGAAGTACAATTTAAAAAATTTATTGACAACGGACATCACTCTCATGCTTATTTTGACTTAATTAGAAAGCAAACTAAATTCAACGACTTACTCAAAAATCCCGGATTATTAGCTATACCAAATAAAATTAACGCCCATTTAGAAAATTTATTTCCTTTCTCTATAATTGTACATGGTGAAAGTCCTGTTGCCAGTGTTAAACAAATTCATTTTTTCATTCCCGAATCAGAAACACATACTCGCACCTATGTTTTAGTTTATGGTAAAGCCAAACATCCTATTGCCCATTTAGTTAAAAAGAATTTTGTTAGATTAGCAGAAGTAATTGTTGAACAAGATGTTGATATTTTGGGTAAACTCTACACCAACATCCCTCAAAATATAAAAATGAGTAACGAAATTGGCATGGATTGGGCAAAACGCAATTTTACTAATTTTCCAATGATTGTTGAACCAAATCTATCTCGATAAATTATAAATAAAACAAAACTCAAAAATAACCATTTAGAGATGTTTGAGGGAACGTCTCTATACTTCCCAAATAAAGATTTAAATAGAAATCAGAATATATTTTTAATAAATACCTTATGAATATAAAAGAAATAAAATTAGGAAAATATCTAACTTTAGAAGAATTTTGTACCTGCACTCAAACCTATCATAAATATGCTCAAAATATCAACCCCTATCCACAAAATTTACCAGAAGTAATTCCCGCATTACAGGATTTAAACAAATTTATCATTGACCCAGTGATAGATTATTTTGGTAGAGAAAAATTTAAACTTACCTACGGTTTTTGTTCTCCATACTTAAAAAAGTATCTAGAGAAAAAAGACCCAGTTACAGGGGAAAAAAATGGGCGTGTCGCTCCTCATCTCGACCAACATATTAGCTATGAAATCAACAAAAACGGTAAATATTATTGTGAAAGATTAGGTGCTGCTTGCGATTTTCTAATTACAGATTTACCGAGTACAGAATTAGTAGAATGGATATTACAAGCAAAACTAACCTTTGATTCCCTCTATTTTTATAGTCATAACCAACCAATTCATATTAGTTATGGACAACAACATAAAAGAGATATTTGGACATTTAATAACTCAGGAATACCCACCAAAAAAGGACTTGAAGACTGGATAAAACTAGCAAAGGAAATAATTTAGGAGTGATGAATTGCTGCTGGATATTTTTATTTAATAATATTTTTTGCAAATTAGATAATTTTTTGCTATTATGTACATAAGTGTACACAAAAATAAAATCTATGTCAACTATCCCCACCGTCGGCATTCGTGAGTTTAGAGCGCGTCTGTATAAGTATACAAAAGAAAATCAAGAACCCATTGCTTTAACGTCTCATGGGGAGACAATTGGTTATTATATTCCTGCTCAAGCGCAACCTCAAAAAAAAGATATAGAGTCTTTAAGGCAAGCTGTTACCAAGCTCAGTAATATGTTGGCGGAAAAAGGACTCACTGAGGATGATATTATTGCTGATTTTCAAGAGTTTAGAAAGCAGAGCTATTAATGACAAAAACAGCAAAGATTATTGTTCTTGATGCGAATATTTTACTGCGTGCAGTTCTAGGAATAAGAACATTTTCTTTAATTTCGGAACACACGGATAAGATACTTTTTTGCACTCCAGAAGTTTGTTATGGTGAGGTTGCTTTTCATATTCCTAATATCGTACGCAAGCGTCAAATCAATCCTCTTCAAGAGCAAGAAGCTGTAGCTACTCTGAATGATCTTAAACAGCTTGTAACTGAAATAGGGGAAGACATTTACGGCGGTTTTAGGCAAGAGGCTTTAAATCGTATCCGTGAGCGAGATGAGAAAGATTGGTCAATTGTTGCTTTAGCTCTTGCTTTTGGCTGTCCAATTTGGACGGAGGATCAGGATTTTTTTGGCACTGGTATTGCTACATGGCGAACCAAGAATATTGAAATTTTCTTCAATGAATAAATTCTTCTTTCCAAATAAATGTTCCATTATCGTCGGGTCGCAAAATAATCTTATAGTCAATTAATAATTTCATGGCTATTTATCTGAATAAGTGGTTTTAATTATTTTAACTGAGCGCCACGATCTTCAAGAATCATTTGAATAATAAAGCTTTATATATAAGATTTAAATAAATTTATCGTTTGATATATTATTTACATAGAGAGCAATTTCGCCTTACCTACGGTTTTTATTCACCAGACTTTAAAAAGTATCTTATATGAACTGGCATTTTTTCTCATTCTGTTTTATTTTTAAAGTAGTTACAAACAGAGTGTTATTAAATGTCTGAACTATTAACAGCAGATATTAGTATCGAAATTAATGGAACAACTTATGAAGGACGATATACCGTTAACATGAAACATCAGTTACTTACTGTAATTTCTGATTATGGAACAGAGACTACTTATACTTCAATTCCATCAGATATGCAAACACCACTAGAAAGAAATAAAGGAATAGCAATGCGTGTATTCCGAGAGATAGTAGATAAGTCTCTTGAAGAAACGAGGAAAGGATATAAATAGATTTAACAAAATGCTTTAAAGCTAGTTTTCATAGATATAGCAAAGTTGCTATATCTATTTCTATGTGGACTTTCCAAGGTAAGGAAATTTCAATAGTTTCAATCTCTTGAGATTTAGTTGACTAAACTATATTGTTTTATACCTGATGTATATATAACTATATTATGTGTTCTGAATTAATTGACTGTATAGTTAAATAATGTATACTGAACTAATAAGTAATTAAACAAAAGTATTTATAGTCATTGCGATTGCTTGATTCCACTATGTCTCACTTCATACTTCGTAAACAGGCCATTCGCAATGACATTGTGTAATTAATTTTGTATAACTACTTAATTTATTGCTTACAGAATTGTTCTTTTCAAAAAGTAAAGAAATGCTATATAAATTTGAATTACTTTGTATTGACGAACTAGAAAAAGTCAAATTCTCTAAACCTAAAAATTTTATTCGGTCTTTATCAACTATTGAAAAATTGTGGAAGAGCGAACCTATAATTTCAGATGATTGTCTTAAAATTTGTGACAATATCGGAAATATAAATATATCTATTCAGCCTTTTGACATAAGCAAAATGGTTACAGGAGGTCGTTCTTCATCTGCTTACTATATTATTGTTGAAGGAGATTTTGATAATCTTGAACCGTTTAGATTAAAGTTTATTGAACAATTAAAAGATATGCAGTTTAACCATAGACAAATATTAATAGATGATGTTTCTAATAAAATAGCACTTGATATATATCCTTTAATAAATAACATTGAAACATTATTGAGAAAATATATTGTGAAGTTTTTTATTACGAAAATTGGTACTGATTGGTGGTCAATTGCTGTTTCTAAAGACACTAGAGAGAAAGCAAATAACCAAAAAAAGAATGAAGACGTATTTACTAGTCCCTCAAGGGTAATAGCTAATGTCACATTATTAAATTTTGATCAATTAGGTAGAATAATTTATAGCCAATCCTCATTATTTACAAAAACAGAAGATATTATTGATAAAATTAGAATAGCAGAAGATTTAGATAGTTTAAAACTCGAAGTTTTAGAAGGAAATTTTACAAAATATTTTAAAGATACGTTTGAACAAAAAGATTTTGGAAATAAATGGGAAAAATTAAGTAAAATTAGAAATAAGGTAGCACATAACAATTATTTCTTTCAGAAAGATTTGGATTTAGCAAATCAGCTTTGTGATGAGTTAATAAATATAATCAATAATGCTGATACTAGTATTGATGCTTTAATTTTGAGTATTTCAGATATAGAAACTTTGGTAAAAGTAAGAAATGAAAGAGAGAAAGAAGAGCTAGAAGATCAACAATCAGAAGACCCAGTAATAAACATTAATGAAGATATAGAAGAAAATTTTACACAATCAATAATTCCTGAAAATAATATTAAGCCTAAACTATCTTTATCTATTCTAAGTGAAGAAAAATTGATTTACAATCTTAAAGAATGTTTAAAACAAAAACAATTTGTTGGTTTAAAGTATTTTGTTAGAGATTATCTAGGAGAACAAGGATATTCATATAATTCATCTCATTCTCTAATTAATCTTTTAATAGATAAAGGAAAAATTGAATCTTATAAAATTCCAAATCCTTATGGAGATAAGGATACAACTGCAATTAAGTTAGTAGAATAATACAGATTATTCTACAGTACCAGTTAGATTGTATTTGAAAAGTTATGAGGGTTAAATTTTAGACTCCTCCAAAATCTCACCCTCTTTAGAATTCAGTAACTTTAACCTATTTCTTTGTCGGGTCTTCGCAGCAGCTTTAAGAAGCTTCAACTTATAAGCATCCACATCCTTACACCAACCTAACTTGTAACCATTGATTACAGTATAATTTTCCTTTAAACATTTTTTCCAGCCAGAAAGACGACTAATACTTTTCCAATTATCGAAGAGTCCTCTATCTTCTTCTTGACGAGTTAATTTAGCAAATTTCTCATATTGGGGATAATCGGGAGTAACTAAAGCATCTATTTGGTGTAAAATTGGGGGATCATCTTCTAGATCATAATCTTGATAAGTAACGTGCAAATCTCGCAAATCAATTGTCATGACTTTTGATAAAATGGGATGAGGATTAATATCAAAATCAGGATAAAATAAATAAGAAATTTTGGGTGTTTTTAGATGGAATTTAATCACATTTGCTTCTTCTAACCGTCCAAGAGTGCGACTAGCGCAACCTTCATAAAGACGTAATAAGGGGTCAACTGCTTGTAATGCAGAAATGTGAACCCAAAGGGAATTAGGTAATTTTTTACCAACTTTGCTTTCTTGACAACGTTTGATAATAAGTTCTGTATTTCCCAAGCTGCGTAACATTTGGTCAGCATCTAAACAGGCTTGTTTATAACTACTATATAAGCCCAGAATATCCTCTTGTACTGCGGGGGTTAATTGTCCTAATCGGGGACGACGGCTAAAATTGCACAAGGCTAAATAAACCATTAAATCTTGACGGCGTTTGTCGGCGATCGCTTGCCATTCTTCCGAGTCAGTTGCCTGTATAATGGTATTAAACGCCCGGCGTAAACTCCCAAATTCCTGAACAATTGCCGATTCTTGAGGTAATTCTCCCTTAATAGGCATTCTGCCCCGTTCCGTCATAAAATTCATCAGCGGCGTTAATAATTCCTGATGTTCCTCAAACCGTTTTACACAAAGACGGATTTTGGGAGTAGTCGCGCGGGAACGGAAGCGAGAAGCACGAAATAACTCCGCTTCAGCCTCATCTCGAAACACAAAATACACCCCCAAAGCCACAGGAATTGCATCAACTCCTAACACTTGGTCAATGTAAATTTTTAATTCTTCCTGCTCATAATATTTCTGAAATGTGTTGCGGTTAGTAATAATGCCATCTCCATAAGCGATTACACCCCGCTTAATATCAGATATCAACACTTGAGCAGCTACTAGCAACACCTTTTGAGTTAGTTCCCAAGCTTGAATTAAGGCTTCCCGGCGCTCGCTCTGATTTTCAATCACATTGATGACAAAACCAATATTGACAATATCCGCAGCTATTTTCGGCGTATCTGGCGAGTAATAAGGGTCCCAACCACAACTTGTATAACCATGTTCAGCAATGCGGTTAACATCTCCACCATGTCCACAACCATAATCAAAAAAGGTGGTTTCTGGACTAAATAAGCCCAATTCCAAAGCTAACCGCACAGGACGAGACAAATCAGGGCGAATAATTGCGGCTTTGTGACGGTCTATTTTGGGAACTATATTTGTAGCTGTAGAACCACCTTCCCGTTTAATTAAGCGATGTCCTTGCACCTCCACTCCAAAAACTTGTAACCTTTGTTCCCAACCCAACTTAGTACCAATTCCTTTAGGATGATTAAGCAAACCTAAAGCAACTTGAGCGCGAGTCAAAGCGGCAAACTCCTCATAGAGGGGATATTCTGGAGTCACAAAAGTCTCTTTGCGGTGCAGAATGGGGGGATTTTCTGAATCGCTATAATCCCGATAACCAACTTCTAGAGTTTCTACGTCAACCTGAATACTAGCTTGTAAAGCCGGATGAGGATCAGTATCAAAATCAGGATAAAATAGATAGGATATCTTAGGTTTGTTTGTGCTAAACTTGACTATGGTTGCCACCTGAACTTTAGGTAAGGCACTATTTCGACTTCGCTCACTACAAGTACGGGCGCGGCTTTCATATTCCTGAAGCCAAGGATCAAGAGTATGTAAAGCTAAAATGTGAATGTAAAAGGCATCAGGTAACATTTTGCCAACAGGATTGTTTTGGCAACATTGATGTATGTTATTTATATCAATAGAATGAAACGTTGAGAGGTTTTCCTCAACTGCATTCCTTATGTTGTCAGGTTGAACCATTACTTTGTCATCTTGTAAAAATATAGATAACCTGGTTACATTTACCTTAGTACAAAAAATCTGAAATTGGAAGTTAATAAACTTTGAAACTAAAGTAAAAACAGTTCAAACCATTGTTTATCATTTTTTTCGTAAAAAGAGTAAAACACAACAAAAAATAACGTTCATTGATGACAAATTGTGGTCTTAGTTAAGTAAAATTAAGTTAATTCATATAACTTGACATTTCTTAATTTTCAGCAAAACATTTGGTCATTTATTAAATTTTTAATAATAGTTATATCTAGTTGTAGATTTATGCAGTCAGTTAATATGAGAATTGTGTAATCTGAAAAGAACTAAACTAATGATTAAATAGAGGTCTAATGACTCCAACTATCATGCGTCAGCTTTGGTCTATCGTTGAAGCCACCCACACAGTAACACTATTACAGCTTGATGATGCTAGTTTGGTGCAGTGGTTGGTGAAACAAATAACTAATCAAGCTTTTTTAGATCCCCATGAAACTGATTTCTTGTGTGATTACATTCAATCTCGGTTGAGTTTGATTCGTGATTTAGCTTATGAACGCCAACAGTCATAGTGGACTGGTTGTGCTGATTATTGAATTTTTGACGGTAAATAACCTTCCACTAAACAATCATTACCGACAATCCGCCAACTTACCCGCTCCAAGGGTAACGCTTCAGTCATACTGGTTAAACCCAAGTCTCCCACAGGTGTAGGAGCATGATCTCCACCAATAATTTTGGGGGCAATAAATGCCATAATTTTTTGGACAGCGCCTTGAGCGATCGCACTAGCTGCTAAAATACCACCACATTCCCATAGCACGCTACAAAACCCGCGCTCATATAAATAACCCATAACTGCTTCTGGTGTGAGGGAGCTAAATTCCACAACTTCCACCCCCTTTGACCGCAGCATTTTTTGAAAAGCCTGTGAACTGCCAACTTCCGTTACAACCAAAGTTGGAGCTTCCTGAGTATCCCATAGAAAAGCCTGTTCTGGTAAATTCAGGCTACGACTCATCACCACTCGTAGAGGATTATGAGCGGCAACTTGATGGCTAGTCAAGAAAGGATTATCTTTTCTCACTGTATTTCCACCAACAATCACCGCATCACAAGCCGCTCGCAATTGATACACCTCAGTGCGAGCATCTTGATTTGTTACCCAAGCACTATGACCAGCAGTAGTGGCAATCTTACCATCTAAAGTCATAGCATATTTCAGAATACCTAAAGGTCGTTGATAGAGAATGCGATGAATAAATCCTTCATTTAAACGCCGACAAGCCGCTTCCTCAACTCCAACTACCACTTCGATTCCCGCAGCCCTCAGCCGTGCAATCCCACCACCTGCTACCAAGGGATTAGGATCAACCATTCCTACCACCACCCTAGACACACCAGCATTGATTAATCCTTCCGAACAGGGAGGAGTCCGTCCATAGTGATTACAAGGCTCAAGACTCACATAAATAGTGCTTCCTCGCGCCCGTTCTCCCGCTGCTCTAAGAGCAAAAACCTCAGCGTGAGGTTCACCAGCACGGGGATGAAAACCTTCTCCCACAATTTCCCCATTCTGGACAACTACCGCCCCCACCAGGGGATTTGGTGAAGTGTATCCCAACGCCATGCGAGCTAATTCTACGCACCGTAGCATCATCCGCGAATCAAAGTCATTAACTACTAATTCCGGGACTACAGGCTGTGCAAATTGATGGTTTTCAGGTAAGGATGTAGATGCTGGAGAGACTCCTGGAAAATTATCCATTTGACTTACGAATTACGAATTAATTTCATCTGCTGCCACCAGCGATTAAGAGGATAATAAACCACAGGCGCCCACAAACTACTAAGAATTGCCGAAGCTAAGGTCGCCCGCTGGTAATATGTCCAAATACTGGCTGCATGACGATTTCCTTCCCAAGATAACTGGAAAGCAAAAATAGTGTCTGCCACCACAGCCATCACAAATACAATTAAAGCGATAGAAATAAAGTCTTCTTGAATAAACCGCTGTTTTTGCATCAGGGCTGTTAACATTCCCACAATTCCCAAACCCAAGGCATGAGTAGGATTTGGTGATGTCATGGCATCTTGCAATAGTCCCAAAATGATCCCGGACAGCAGACCCGAAAATACTGAGCGATTGACACTCCAAGCCACAACCCAAATGAGTAGCCAGTTAGGACCAATGCCTAATAATTCCATTCCAGGAAGACGAGTTGGCAACATTAGCAAGCATAACATTACAGTTAAAAATATTACCATCCAATCCATAAATTGATGCCACCAAGGATGCCAAAGCGCTAATGGGGGAATCAGAAAATAGGATTTTCGTCTAGTTGAAGTTGATTTTTTATCTCTGTTACTGGTAAATCCAGGTATCTTCATATTTTTATGATTATTGATTGATTATTATACAGTAAGGAACAGGGAACAGAGTTGAAAGTCTTTTGGTGTATGGTTTTTAGGTAAATTCTGTATTTCATTCAAGTGCATACCGCTATATCATCGCTTAATTTTAATCCTTGTGAGCCTAATCTGACTACACATCAATTTCTCAAAAGTTGGAAAAATATACTGATATAATTAGTCACTTTTTTAGTTTATCAGTGGCTTTTGCCGCATAATTGGCGACAATTTTGCCAAAAGATACAAACAAATGTCCAAATTTTTGCCAATATAGAAATATTATTTTGTAAAAATTCACTTGGCAAAAAATCAGCATGAGTGAAAAAACCATAGAAAATTACGGCAAAAGTTTTCTCGTTCTAATTTTGCCGATATCGTTTGCGATTGTTTTTTTGGTCAATACCTGGAAATTCTTAGCCATACTCTTACTGCTGTTAATGGTTTTCAACCTTTGGCAACAATACAGATGGGAAAAGTGGTGCAACCAGGTTAACCCACTTTTTTATGAATTGATTGGGGAAAACCAGGGCAAAATTACACCGATGGATTTGGCAATCAAGGGTAATTTTTCGGGACAGGTGGCAAAACGCTATTTAGATGGTAAAGCTAAGGAATTTGGTGCTAGTGTACTAGATTCAGAAAATGGGGATCAATCGTACTACTTTATTAATGCCAGTATTCTCGGCGATATTCTTGATAGTAGTGAATTAGTAGAAAAACTTCCCGCTCAACCAGTTACTAAGATTGCCCGTTCGTTTTTAGCTCCACCTCCACCTATTCCCCAGAAGGAGGAAGTTCAACCGGAATCCAAACTTGAGCCTGAATCTGAGCCTGTTCCTACCCATGAGGAAGTGAGAAAACCTCTAGAAGAACAGTTAGTTTTTGGTTCTCTGATCCAATCTGAATTAGCCAAACGGCTCAATGTCTATTCCAGTACGGTTTACAAGCGACGCAATGACCCAGATTTTGCCGAGTGGTGTCGTAGTCGTGATCCTGATGGTATCGCTTGGTCTTATTCTCGTAAGTCTAAGGAGTTTTTCCCGGTGGAGGAATAGCGGTTCGGCTTCGCTCACCGACCGGGAGCAGGGAGCAGGGAAGCAGTTTTACAACGGACAACGGACAACGGACAACTGACTACTGACTACTGACTACTGACCAATCCCGATCGCCTGACTAATGGATGTTAAGCCGTTTTCTTCTAGTTTGGTTAATAAACCGGACAGGATACGGCGTGGCATCATTGGTCCTTCATAGATCCAGCCTGTATAAGTTTGAACTAGACAAGCTCCGGCTGTGATTTTTTCCCAAGCATCCTGGGCGGTAAATATGCCACCTACACCAATGATGGGCATTTGTCCTTGGGTTTGTTGGTAAATAAAGCGGATTACTTCTGTGGAGCGATCGCGCACTGGTTTTCCACTAATTCCTCCCGCTTCCTCTTGGGGGGATTTACCAGTTTTTTCAATTATTTGGGTTTTGAGTCCTTCCCGGCTAATCGTGGTGTTGGTGGCGATTAAACCAGCGATTTGGTAAGTTTTTACCAGCACAATAATGTCAGATATAGCCTCCCATTCTAAATCGGGGGCTATTTTCACAAATATGGGTTTTCGGGCGGTGTTTTCCTGTTGTAGTCCGTCCAATATTTGACTGAGCATGGCAGCATCTTGGAGCGATCGCAATCCCGGTGTATTGGGAGAAGACACATTCACTACAAAATAATCACCCAAATCCTTAAGTAATCGAAAACTCTCTAGATAATCCTGCGCTGCTAGTTCCAAGGATGTTATCTTAGATTTACCTAAATTTATTCCTATCGGTATCGGGATTGGGTGAATTAAATGTTTTTTTGCCTCTGTTAATCTTGCAGCCATAGCCACTGCACCAGAATTATTAAAACCCATCCTGTTAAGTGCCGCTTGATCTAAAGGCAAACGAAATAAACGGGGAGTTGGATTTCCTGGTTGTGGGTGATAAGTAACAGTACCTAATTCAGCCAACCCAAAACCAAAATTATGCCAAATATTAGCAGCAATACCGTCTTTATCAAATCCAGCCGCTAAACCCAGAGGATTGGGAAATTTCATTCCCACTAAGGTTTGTTCTAATCGTGGATCATTGAGACACAGATATTGCTGAAATAGGCTATTTAACCATTTAGTAGAAGGATAATAACTGGCTTTCGACAGCCAATTTAAACTACCAATGGTTTGTTTGTGCAGCCACTCCGGTTCGGTTTTTACCAGAGTAAATAGGAAATTACTAACTAATGCTTTATAAATATCCAATTTAGGGTAACATCTATCCATTATTAACAGATACCAAAGCTAAAATCCATTAGGAATGTTTATCAGGCATCATCATATATACTACTACAACCTATGTCAAACGATGATCAAAACAAGCAACCCAACAAACTTAGAAATTCTGAACAACAAATTGTATTGTTGGGGCAAGTTCTCCAGAATCTCAGGGAAGATGACAGAATTGATTCACTAATTAAAACCACTATTGCTTATCTGCGAGAATGGTTTAATTACCCATTTATATGGATTGCTCTTTATGACAATAGCAGTAAAACCTTTTATGGAAAAGGAGGATTGACCCCAGACAGAGAAAAAAGTTATCTAGGCACATCCGTTGTTATCACTCCTGAAAGTATTTTAGAGGAATTAGTCACTCAATTATCTCCTGTAGATATAGCGAATTTACGGGATGAATCCCGTGCTTCTGAATTTCAAGAAATCGCTATCAGATATAATATTCAAGGAGCTATACTCTTACCAATTTACTATAAAAAAACCTGTTTAGGTTTAGTTTTACTAGGTTCACAAGTATGGGGATATTTATTGAATGGACAAGCCAGAGCTGAACTATTAATGGTGATAGGTGAATTGGGAATATTACTATCCAAAAATGCCAATAAACAGCATAACAAAGTATCACAGACTTCAACCAAGGTATTATTAAACTTATTAGAAAACATTCAATCTGCTGGCAACTTTAATAAAAAATTAGAGGCAGTAGTGGATTCTACTCATAAGTTGGTTTCCCCTGATCGTACCAATATTTATTGGTTAAAAAAAGAAGGCGATTACTTTTGGTGTCGGATGAGTAATCATCTGGTCAGCATTAGTAATATTGAGAATCACAAACCAGGCTCAGTCGGGATAACAGTCCAAAAATTAAGCGATGTTTATCAGGCATTATCTTTTAATCAAGTAGTGTGGGTTAGCGAGGCTGATAGTTCTTTAAAAATTAATGCTCAAGATCATCTATTACAATATCTAGGAATAAAATCACTCTTAGTTGCACCCATTATCTGGCAAAAAAATTTAGTAGGATTTCTTTCTGTAGAAAGTCATGAACCAAAAATTTGGACAGAAGCAGAAAAACACTTTGTTCAGGGTGCAGCAGGATTGTTATCCTTAGTTGCTCCTCATGAAATTATCGAAGCCGAAGACACAGTTAAACAAATTCAAAATAACACCCAATCTTGGCAATTACGTGATAGTGTCAAAAACCAACAGAAAATTCCTAAAAAATTCAAAGAATATCTCAACATTTTTTCCCAAACCAAAAAAGAAACAAATCAAACTCGAATAGCTGCTTTAAAACAAATAGCATCCATTTTAGAAGTTCCTTTAGCGATGATTCTCTCATGCAATCCCGATCAAAATTGGGCAGAAATTGTTCCGGGAGCAATTTGTGATCATCAACTTTTTGAAGTAATTGCGGATTTTCATATTTCTCTAGAAAAGGATATTCTGGCAGAGTTAGCGTTAGCACATAATAGTTATTTGATTCTCAAAGCGGAGGATTTACCACTAGAAACTAGGCAATGGTTGATAATTCCTGAAAAAAGTAAGGTTTTTGTCATGGCATTACATACAAATTCCGAGTCTCAACCCACAGGTATTGTAGTTTTAGCAGATTATGAAGAAAAAAGTTGGACTCAACTAAATCTGAGTGCTACAGAAATTCTTATTTACCAATTAGCGTGGTGGGAAAATCAACAGCAAATCCTGCAAAATCTGGAATCTAACAACGAAAAATTACATAACCTTAATTGGTACAAACATCGTCGGTTAGAAGAAATTCATAGAATGTCCACACTTGTAATTAAGCAAATCCGTGATTTAGGTATACCTGTTAATGAATTAACTCAAATACGTTATAAACTGCTATTGCAACAATTAGATTACACAGCTAATTCGATGACAGGGATAATTAAACAGGAAGAGTGGAATTTGCATATAGGTATGGAAACTATGGCAATTTCCAATTTATTGAAGCGAGCAGTAGAAAAAGTTGATCGTTATGCTAAAGAGCAAGAATTGTGGATAGGAATGCATGATATTGGGCAGTCCCATGATCATCAAGAATTATCTCCAATATTACTTTTACCGAAAGAAAAAACTCCGCCGGGTTTAAAATTATCTATCACTGGCGATATTGTAAAAATTGAGTTAGTTTTGCATGAACTATTAATTACAGCCTGTCAACGTTCTCCTGTTGGTGATAGAGTTGATATTTGGTATAAACTTGTAGATAACAACTATTTAGAGGTTTCGATTACAGATCATGGTATTATTGAACCACAGTTGTTGGCAGAACTAAATCAATATCAATCTTTAGATCCACTTTTTACTCCCCAACTCAATCAACCGCCAGGTTTACATTTAGTAATTTGTAAAAGGATAATAAAGCAATTGGGTGGAGAATTACACATATACCAATCAAATGATCAAAAAGTTGTTAGTCGCTTGGTATTGCCTTTAGTATCTAATACCTCAACTACCTCAACAAGCACTTAATTATTAATTGGTGATTATTCGGCGAAGGTTCAATTTTTGAATGGATTATTATGGGGCGTGTTCGTTCTGATTTACCTGAAAAAATCTGTGTAGTTTGTCAACGTCCATTTACTTGGCGGAAAAAATGGCAAGATTGTTGGGATGAGGTGAAATATTGTTCTGAACGTTGCCGTCGTCGTCGTTCTCAAGCTAAAAATTAACAACTGACAACTGACAACTAACAACTGACAACTGACAAAATAAATGATTTTACAAATGCAACCTAAATTAATTATTCATGGTGGTGCTGGTAGTTCTCTCCAAGGTAAGGGGGGATTGATAGCAGTTCGCAACTCTCTTTCTCAAATTGTTGCGGAAGTTTATGCTCTTTTACTAAACGGTGCAAGTGCGACTGAGGCTGTAGTTCGGGGTTGTGAGATGTTGGAAGATGAACCTCGGTTTAATGCTGGTACTGGTTCTGTCCTCCAATCTGATGGACAAATCCGTATGAGTGCTTCGATAATGGATGGGACAACTGGGCGGTTTAGTGGTGTGATTAATGTGTCACGGGTGAAAAATCCGATTGAAATGGCGCTGTTTTTACAAGATGCTGATGATCGAGTTTTGTCTGATTATGGTGCGGCTGAGTTGGCGCGGGAGTTGGAACTTCCTATTTACAATGGTTTAACTGATTTGCGCTTGAAAGAGTGGACTCTAGAACGTCAGGATAACTTTAAAAGAACGATGGCTGGGGTAGTGGCAGAACCAGAAATGGCAGAAAGTGCCGGTAGGGGAACGATTGGTGTTGTGGCTTTAGATGGCTATGGTAAATTAGCTGCTGGTACTTCTACTGGAGGTAAGGGCTTTGAACGGATTGGGAGAGTTAGTGACTCGGCGATGCCAGCGGGTAATTATGCGACTAGTCAGGCGGCGGTTAGTTGTACGGGGATTGGGGAAGATATTATTGATGAGTGTTTAGCGGCCAAGGTTGTGGTGCGTGTTACTGATGGAATGTCTCTACAGGAGGCTATGCAGCGATCATTTACGGAAGCTAAGAGGAATAATCGAGATTTTGGGGCGATCGCTCTTGATGCCACTGGTGCGATATCCTATGGTAAAACCTGCGAAGTCTTACTAGCTGCTTACCATAATGGCGAAAATATTGGCGATACTTTGGAATGGAATAATCAAGAACTAATTGGTCATTAGTCAGTGGTCAGTTGTCAGTGGCAACAGGGGTTTTATAGTTTCTGCGTTTTTTGTGCTTTTGTGGTAAAAAAATGAATCTCCCAGTAACAGAATCTTGGCAAGATGTTCGCGCAGCATTAAAAGCAATTTGGGGATATGACGATTTTCGTCCCCCCCAAAAAGAAATTGTTAAATGTTTAATATCACAAAAAGATGCTCTAATTATCATGCCCACAGGTGGGGGGAAATCAATTTGTTTTCAACTCCCCGCCTTACTAAAAACAGGATTGACTTTAATAGTTTCTCCTTTAGTGGCACTGATGGAAAACCAAGTTGAGGAATTACGGCAACTATCGCAAAAGGCGGCACTTTTACATAGCGAATTAACTGCATCTCAACGCCAGGGAACTTTGCAAGCTTTGGAAAAACAGCAATTAAGATTATTGTATTTATCACCAGAAACCTTACTAAGTCCAGCAGTATGGCAAAAGTTATGTAATCCGCAACTTAAAATTAATGGTTTGATTCTTGATGAAGCCCATTGTTTAGTGCAATGGGGTGACACTTTTCGTCCAGCTTATCGGCGTTTAGGGGCTGTGCGTGAAGCTTTACTAAAGTCAAAACCACCGGGAACAAAAATTAGTATAGCAGCTTTTACAGCTACGGCTGATCCTTTAGCCCAAAAGATTATTTCTACAGTTTTAAAATTAGATCAACCTGAGATTTTTCAGATTAATCCTTATCGGGAAAATTTAAATCCTATTGTCCGAATTGCTTGGACTCCTAGAGGAAGAAAACAACAATTATTAAAGTTTATTCAAAAACGACCAAAGCAAGTTGGGTTAATTTATGTGCGGACTCGAAGAGATAGTGAAAATTTAGCCCGGTGGTTAATAGAAAATGGTTATCAAACTGCTAGTTATCATGCAGGATTAAGTCCAACAGAACGCCGCAATATTGAAGCTAGTTGGTTAGGTGGAAAAATTCTTTTTGTGGTGTGTACCTGTGCTTTTGGCATGGGGATAAATAAATCAGATGTGCGGTGGGTTGTCCACTTTCATGCGCCACATTTGTTATCGGAATATGTGCAAGAAATAGGTAGGGCGGGAAGAGATGGAAAACCTGCTGATGTTTTGACTTTGGTAAGCGAACCAACGGGATTTTTAGATGCCCAGGATAAGCAAAGACAGAAATTTTTTGCAGAACAAATGAAATCTCAACAACAAAAAGCCCAACAATTAGCGAAACAATTACCATCCCAAGGAGAAATAAATACTGTAATTAAAGAATTTCCCAATAGTGCTGTGGCACTTTCTCTTCTACATAGTAATGGACAACTGAAGTGGCTTGATCCTTTTCATTATTCTATTTCGTCAAAATCAGGAAATCCACCAGTTACACAATTACAGGCTGCTAAACAAATGAGTGAATATCTCACTACTAAAAAATGTCGTTGGCAGTTTTTGTTAAATGCCTTTGGCTTTGAAACACCTACTGCTAATTGGCGTTGTGGACATTGTGATAATTGTGGAAATCAATCATCAGCACCATGATTTTTGGGCGCAGGCCCTGCGCCCCTACCTCCTTAATTTTTAGTTGATTCTCCTTGACTACAATATTTATTTAATTGAACGCCTAGAGTATCTGATTCTTTACCGGCAGTTTTGGCGGCTGTTGTCAGTGCGGAATCAATTTCTTTTCTGGCTTTTTCAATTTTTGCTCTACCCTCTGATGATGCCTCTGCTTTTTTAGTTTCCCCAAGTGCTTGAGAAGCTTTGGCTATGGCTTCACTAAGATAATCAAAGATTTTGATAAATTTGGTTTCAAATTCTTGCAGTTTGGGATCTTTTAAGTTTAATTCCTGAATGGATTTGGTGACATTTTTTAAGTCTTTGGATAATTGCAAGCTGGTTGATACCTGTTGACCTTTTTTGATATCAATCAGTGCTGTGCCTTGATTGACAACTGTAACTAATCGCTGACATTGGGCGGTTTTAGTCTCGCTGCAACTGGTAATTAAAAACACAATGCTCATGCTAACAGGAGCAATAACTGAATAACGGGAAAACAACATTAACATCCCAAGAGCATTAAAATTCCCTAAATAGTAAGCCAGATGATCATTAATTTGCAATTAGGAATTTCTGTGTTGAGCAGTTTACCAATCTACTGGCAACCCTAATTTATCTAAGGTTTTGCCATCTTGCAACAGTGGTTGAATGTCGCTGTCTATTTGAATTTTACCAGTAGAGAGGACTAAAGCCCGTTGGGTGACTCTTCCTAGCCAATTGAGATCATGGGAAGCTATTAACATCACTTGAACGGGCAATTTTAATAATACGTGGGCTAAATGTCGTCGCCATGCTGGGTCTAGTCCGTTGGTAGGTTCGTCTAAGATGAGAATGGCAGGATCTAGGGCTAAAATCGAGGCTAGGGCGGCTAAACGTCTTTGTCCTCCAGAAAGTTCGTGAGCGGAACGATGGGCATAAGCTTCTAATCCAAAGTCGGCTAATAGCTGATGGGCTTTATCTTTTGCAGCTATGGATGAAACACCATAGTTAAGGGGTCCGAAAGTAACGTCTTCCAAGATTGTGGGCATAAATAATTGGTCGTTAGCATCTTGAAAGCTAAAACCAATTTGTTGTCGTATTTGCGGGAGAGTGGTTGGCAATAGGGGGATGCCGTTAATCCAGATTTTGCCACTTTGGGGGTGTTTTAAGCCGATGAGGTTTTCTAATAAGGTGCTTTTTCCTGAGCCTGTAGCCCCCATTAAGGCCACGCGATCGCCTGTTTGTAAGCTAAAAGAAATTTCTTGTAATACGGGTTGCTGGTGTGAATAGGCATATACCAGATTTTGGACTTCAACGACATTCGTATGCGGTTGAGAGAGAGAAATTTGGGGATTAGAAGTTAATGATGTCAAGATTCACCACTCAAATAACAGTAAAGTAAGAACTTAGGGTTAAACAAGTAGCTGTCACCCCAGCTATTAACAAGATAAAACGTTCTTTCGATTTGAGGGGGGATTCTATGGGTAATTGTCCGTTATATCCACGAGCTACCATCGCTATATAAACTCTTTCGGCTCTGTCGAGGGTACGAAGATATAAAGAGCCAATCATGGAAGCACTAGCATAACGTATCCATCCTGCTGCACCATTTAAACCACGTAATTGGGCGCTGCGCTGCATTTGCGTTACTTCTGAAAGTAATATCTCTAAGTATTGGGCGGATAAAATCAGGTTTTCCTTTAATGGGGCAGGTATTGGTAAGCTTTTGAGGGCGATACCCAAACTGTGGGGAGGTAAGGTTAATAAAAAACTATTCATGGTAATTAAACAAATTAAGGAACGCACAAGCAAAAAACTAGCTCGTTCCCATCCCAAAGGTAAAGCCACTAAAGATAGAAAAATTAATTCTGCACCGATTAATCCGCCTAGTTTACGAATGGGTACTTGTAATATGCCAACCCAGACAAGAGCGATCGCTCCATATACTAGTAAATTAGACCAAGTATGATGTTTGAGAAAAGCTGCCCCAATCACAATGATCAGGGATAATTGCAACCGTAATGGCAAGGAAATTTTAAGCATTCTTCGGTTTGATAACTTTGGCAATTCCAAAAGCCACAGCAAAGCAAGCTGTAGCGCCGACTAACCCAGCAATACTTGTCCCAATTTGTCCTAAACCTTTAATCTCATAATCAGCTAAAGGTGTCGGTACAATTACCCGCACATTTTCTCCTAAATCAATAAATCCTAAGTTGACTGCTACTTTTTCTAAACCATCTGGCCAAGCAGAAGCAAATAGAGACAACACACCCGAAATCAGTAAAATACTGACAACGGGAACTAACCAGCCTCTAACTTTGTGTTCTTCACCTGGTAACAAATCTGGGCGGGCTGTGGCTAGATAGGTTAGTACACCCCCAGTAATCGCCCCTTCACCAACACCGATGAGAATATGTACACCTGCCATCGTGGGTAAAACTATGTTGGCTGGTGCTGTCCCAGACAGGGCTAATTGAATGGCACAAGCTACAGCGGCGACAACTACGCTAACTCCTGCTGCTATTCCTGCCGCTAGGGGTAAACGCCTTTGAGAACCTCCTAATAGTCGTTGTAAGGTTTGGGTTAATCCCCACGCTACCCACACGCCGACTACTCCCATATTGAAAATATTTGCCCCCAAGGCGGTGATCCCACCATCAGCAAATAGCACGGCTTGAATAATTAAAACTGTGGCTATACATAACATTCCCGCCCAAGGACTACCTAAAATAATGGCGGCTAAAGCCCCTCCTAATAGGTGGCCGCTAGTCCCCCCCGCTACGGGAAAATTAATCATTTGGGCGGCGAAAATAAAGGCTGTGGTTAGGCCGAGAATGGGGGCGCGGCGAATACCAAACGCTGTTTGCGATCGCTCAAAAGCTACAAATAAAGCGGCTGCACTGGCTAAACTGGTGGCTGCGGCTACTGGTACAGAGACAAATCCATCGGGTATGTGCATGAGACTTTGTATTTTTTAAATGTGTTTTTTGCAGACTAATTGTAAGTAATATAACGACTAACAAAATTAATAGCAAACTAAAATTTATCTCTTTTGACAATACCCTATTGGTAGATGTTTTGGGGTTTTATTTAGGATAATTTCGTAATAAAAAATACGTCAAATTATATATTTATTTTTTCAATCGTTAACATTTGTAAATCTTTATGACATATTCTCACATTTCTAACCGCTTCAAGAAATTAGGAATTTCAAGCTTTGTTAATTTAAGTCTGAAGATGGTAGACATTTTTACGATATGGATTTTTAGTTTTTATTACAACTGTCAACAGATTTTGGATTTTGGATTTTGGATTGACTCCATCCTAAAGTGTGGAGATTGAGGATTTTAGATTGGCGATTTTTGATTAATTCCCCCCTGAAGGGAAGCTTGTATTTATATTTAGCAGTTCCTATTACTGTTGACAATGAATTTTTTATCCTGCCTTTTATTCAATCAGTTATTAAAACAAATCAACTTTGTTTAGTAGTTTATAATATTTAACAGGAGGTAATATCACAATGGCAAAATTAGCAGAATATCGGCAATATATTAAGAACTTACTTAAACAACACGCTGGTATGGTTTGGGATAACCGCATTCAAGCACAGACGATTTTTGATGGTGAAAATGACCATTATCAATTAATTTATGTAGGTTGGCGTGATCAAAATCGTATTTATGGACCTGTTTTACATCTAGATATTATTGATGATAAAATCTGGATTCAGCAAGATGGTACAGAGGTAGGAATTGCTAATGAATTGGTTGAATTAGGTGTACCAAAAGAAGATATTGTTTTAGGTTTTCAATTGCCTTCAGTCCGCAAATATACAGATTTTGCTGTTAGTTAATTAAATCTCAATTGTCTGATAGCGTAGCGTGGCGCAAGCCATATCAGGATATCCAGGATTTAAGGATTTACAGGATGTTTGCTTGAGTTGTGCTTTTAGGGTTTGAGGATTCTATACTTTTCCGTTAGACTCAAAAAACTGCAATGTGATCTAGATTAGTGCTTTTTGCTGCTTGATAGGGAATAATGGAATAAATACTTTTTGTCAGATAAAGGTGAGTTTTGACAAATGGACTGGACAACTATACTCAAAGCACAGCAGACTGATTTTATTCAAAGACTGAAATCTGGTGACTTACTCCATTGTCAGAAGGAAGGCCAGCATAGTGAATTGACGGTTATCTCTGGAGAGAGGTTAAAGCAATTACGGGATTTTTGCTGGGATATGGCTAATAAATTTAAGCAACAATACGATGTTAAGAACATCTTCTTCAATCATATGAAGGGAAAGCTGGGTGAGGAAGTTGTTAAAATCCGTTTAGGTGATTTTGTAACTGAAATTGATTATGAAAAACGCATTGGTGGAGATGGAAAAATTGATTTTACTTTAACTTCTGATCCATCAGTTGGTATTCAGGTTAAAACCCGTTATGGATATTTTGATAAAGTTCAATGGACAATTGATAGAGAAGAAATTGAAAGAAATGCTGTTTTAGTTTGTATTTTATGTCAAGAAGAATTTAGTGACACGGAAAAAGAATATGGTCTTATTATAGCTGGGTTTTTACCAACTAATATGATTAAATCAACTGGTGATAAAACTTTAGTAGGAATAGATGAATTACTTTATCCTGGCGGTTTATGTGGTTATTTAGAGAGTTTATCATTTTATGATGCTGACAAATATATCAATTTAGGTGATGAATGTCTTGATAAAAAAGATTATGAAGGTGCTGTTTTTCATTATAATCAAGCCTTACTAATAAAGCCTAATGATGCTGTTATTTACAAAAACCGGGGACAAGCACGATATTTTTTGGGAGATAACCAAGGTGCAATTGAGGATGTTAAACAAGCTGCTGATTTATCTTATAGACAAGGTGATCAGAAGTTTTATAAATATGCTCTGGATAGAATTAGAGAACTTGAACTGCAAGAGGATAATAAATCTCACAAACAATTACAGCAACTCTGGAATGTAGGTGATCATGTAATGCACAAAACATTTGGTACTGGTCAAATAACTCATGTTTTTGGATCAGGAAACAGAGTATCTTTAGCAATTAGGTTCAATGAACTAGGTCAAAAGATACTTGATCCAACCATCGCTCAACTAGTAAAGATAGATTAAATAGCTGTGAGAATCAGGTTTAAGTCTTTGTTTATATTATTTCATAAAAAATCCTGTAAATCCTTAAATCCTGGACATCCTGATTCTGACAAATAATCATATAATAGTGAATAAATATTTACCTTAATTAACTATGCAAACCACAGAATCACCCTTACAATTGCGGCTGTGGACTGTTGATGAATACCACAGAATGGCTGAAGTAGGAATATTTGAACCAAGTGAACGGGTAGAATTATTAGAAGGGAAAATAATTTGGATGGTTGCTAAAGGAACAGCCCACCGTTCAGCAGTGGGTAGAACATATAAGTTGTTGGAAAACAGAATTGGTTATAAAGCTTGCATAGCTATTCAAGACCCTGTAAAATTAAATCAAAGGTCTGAACCAGAACCAGATATTGCTGTGGTGAAAATAGATCCTTTAGACTATGCAGATCATCATCCTACACCAGCAGAAATTTATTTAATTATCGAAGTTGCAGATAGTAGTTTAAAACTAGATACAGAAATCAAAGCTAAAGCTTATTCTCAAGCAGAAATTAAAGATTATTGGGTATTAGATGTAGTGAAACGCGAATTAATTGTATTTAGAAATCCCACAACAGAAGGTTATCAAAATCAAGAAATTATCACAGAACATCAAAACATATCTCCTTTAGATTTTCCTGATTTAGAAATTGTAGTTTCCCAGATGCTACCTCTTATCTAAATCAGGATATCCAGGATTTAAGGATTTACAGAATATTGAAGTCATAAGCCCCCTCCTCGCTTGCGGGGAGGGGGTTGGGGGTGGGGTTCTTATATCTCACTGAAGCAATAACCGTTATAGTTAAATTTAACTATAAATTCAACTCTTTATTTATCTACTTAATTTCCCCTAACTGGCAATTCTTTTCTATGCTGAATTAACAACCCAATCGCCATTCCCATACCCACAATAGCCGTAAAATAAAATAACCCAATCAACCGGATATACATTGGTGGTGCAATTCCCTCAACTTCCACAGATTGCGCTACCTTCACCACTGGAAATTGACGTTTAGATTCTGGTAAAGAAATTGCTTCAACTTCTACCTTATGAGGAGCGCCATCAAAAAATTGTTCCTGCCAGATTAACTTCCCTTCTGAATTAGGAAATCCTTGATAAGCAAACACCGTTAAATCATCTTCCAATGCGATCGCACTCACTCGCAATCCCACATCCTGAATAGCTGCCCCTGTAGTGCTATCCTTGACCTCTACCGCTAAATTTGCCAACTTCCCCACCGTCGCCAGTTTATCCCCTGTAATCCTCACTTCCATGCCCTGAGATTGGCTAATTGATGGGGCGATCTTCTCATTTTTATGAGCGTGTGCATCACCGTGAGCTTCTGCAACTTCCGCCGTAATATTAATAAATAATAGCGTCACAATTGCCACTACAGTTAATGCACTTAACAACAACCGGACAGACTGCGGTGCAATTTCCCCCTCTTTGATTTCCTCTTGTCCACCAATTACCCAACCGCCTAACAATCCTAATGATAATAAAATTGCCGCAATTACCGCAAAATATTTATATTTAACAGGATTTTCTCTCACATTCAAATTCAAAGTTTGCTGATAACTAGCAAAAGCATTTGCAACCACAGGAGAAACATTGACTTGAATTTGATAATTACCCCGAATTGGTAACATCTGCTCAAATTCTAACTTACCATTTGGTGCAGCCGCCTCCAGTTCTAATAACTTTGTTCCCTCAACCATGGGAAAATCTGTAGTTAACAAAGGATTGCGGGGAGGTGTGGAAATTTGCAATTTAATTAAAGCATTGTTTAATAATTTGCCGCCAGCATCAACAGCTTGCAATGTAAACTTAACCGGAGATTGTTTTCTCTGGGTACCAGCTTCAAAAGGCAGAATTTTTTCTAAAGGTGGATTTGTTGAAAGTAAAACCTGAGATTGAGGAGTTTGGGAAACTCCAACAACAGAATATAAAATTGATAAGCAAATACAAGCAGCACTGATAACAGCAAACAGGCGATATTTTTTCATAGGAAATTAGAATTTAACAGCAAATGAATATTGTATTTATAGATTACCTGGGCGATTATAAATCGCAGCTACACAGATTAAACCCATCTACATGAGTTTATAACCATTAATTATTCCTTAGTCCACGCAGGTGGTGAGACCAGTCCTGTAGGCGGGTTTTTCTCCGTAGGGAACTGGCGTTCGCGTAGCGTGCCGGAGGCATTCACCAGAATGGACTTTGTTTGTGTAGACGCGATTTCTAATCGCCCAATACTTATAAAACTTAATGACAAGCAACGCCTAAAGCATGGTGACGCGCTGAGTGTGCTGTGTTATGCGCCGGTGGATAGGTAGAGAAAAACACAGTCCAAATCACTAAAGAAGATAACATCATGTAAAGGCTTACCTGTACTGGCTTAGAAAGGGTAATACCCGCAGTTTTTTGTAATACTAAAGTCCGAGAAAAAGTGGTCATTTGTCAACTCCCATAAATAGTTGGGTTAATTTATCAAATTACAGTGTATTTTGCTACTTAGTTACAAAAAGATATTGTCAACACCAGCAGCTATTGTCAAAATCCTAGCACCTTATTTAATTTACTAGGCTGCAAGCATCATCTGTTCTCTAGTCAACCGTAAATAAACTAATATATCAGGAATAGTCATGAAAATTACTATAGCAAATATCAAGATCCCCGACTTCTTAGAGAAGTCGGGGATCTAACTCTAAAAATTATTTTTCCAACTTATTGACAATAATTCCTAATTTTTATATTATAGCTAAAGCTAATTGCAAATTATTCGCAATTCCTTACATACCCATATCCCTATTAGTCTCATGTCTGACAACTTTACTTCCAGTAAAGATAAAATTTGGAGTCGTCGCCAACTGCTGCAAATAGGATTATCCGGTGCTGGAGTCATAAGTGCAGCGGCAATTTGGCAGATGTTGAATACCAAAAATCATACCAGTGTCAGAGTACCACCAATGGAAATGGCAGCATCTAATGGTGCTACTAACCCTATGCAGGTATTACGAGACTTTGATTATGGGACAATTAAGCAGGAAAATGGGCGCACAGTCCGCGAATTTCAACTAACTGCTGGTACTTCCACCATTCAGCTTAATAGTGCTGTCTCTTACAACATTTGGGACTTAAACGGGCGGATTCCTGGCCCAACACTCCGGGCTAAAGAAGGTGAAAAAATAAGAATACTTTTTCTCAATAATGCTGGACATTCTCACTCTTTGCATTTTCATGGAGTTCATCCTGCTGAAATGGATGGAATACGACCTGTCAGTAATGGTAGAGCGACTATATATGAATTTGATGCCGAACCCTATGGCGTTCATTTATATCACTGTCACGTTGCCCCAGTTACTCGTCACATTGCCAAGGGATTATATGGAATGTTTATTATTGATCCTCCTAAGCCTCGGCCACCAGCGGATGAAATTGTTTTAATTATGTCTGGGTATGATATAAATGATGATAACAAAAATGAATATTATGCTTTTAATGGTGTGCCACATCATTATATGCACCATCCCATTCAGATTTACCAAAATCAGTTAATTCGGGTCTATGTTTTAAATATTATTGAATTTGATCCGGCTGTGACGTTTCACCTGCACGCTAACTTCTTTGATGTTTATCGTTCGGGGATGACAATGACTCCCAGCGAAAAAACCGATGTTTTAACAATGGGTGTAGCAGAAAGGCACATTTTAGAATTTGCTTTCCGCTATCCAGGTAAATATATGTTTCATCCTCATCAAGATGCGATCGCTGAAAGCGGATGTATGGGGCAGTTTGAAGTAATCGCGGAAAAAGATTCCCAAAAATCCGTCAATAAATCCTGACAAAACTCAGAAAGATTACTTAATTTATACTTGTCTTTTAGAATAATAGTTGATAAATATTTGCATTTATGATAAATCATAATTACATCTAAAACGAAATATTTGCCAATTTATCTACTACTAAATCCTTAAATTACAAACATTAACAGTTTACCAGGAGCAAAAATGATCAAATTCCGTTATTTATTCTTGTCTATCGCTGCTTGTGCCATGATTTCCTTGACTTCTTGTACCAGCGACATACCAAAAGCAGAAATGCAAACACAAAGCACAGTTCCGGTTGCAGAAATAAGCGCTCATGGTGGTCATGGTAATAAAGCTAAAATTAATATCAATAATGCAATTTTATCGCAGTTAGATAAATTAGAAGCTACATTAGGAATTCCGGCTTTATCAAATAAGATTCAAGCAAACCGTCCCTACGGAAGCCCAACAGATTTAGTTAGTAAAAAAGTTATTACTCAACCCCAGTTTGATCAAATAAAAGACATGGTGACAGTTGAGGAAGTTGTCCTCACAGGTGAAGCAAAAGATATTGACTACATGACCAAATTGGGATTAATGAAAGGACATCTTTTAGTAGCCAAAGAATTATTAGATCAAAATCAACCTAAACAGGCTCAACCCCATATTGGACATCCAGTTGAGGAAATTTATATTGATGTTGAAGAACAATTGGAAGAACGCAAAGTTAAAGAATTTAAAAGTAATTTGGTAAGTTTAACTGATTTAGTTAAATCTAATCCCAAGGATGCCAGGATTAAAACTAACTTTACCACTTCCGTGCAAGCTGTAGATAGTGCGATCGCAGCTTTACCAACCGCAGAACGTAGCAAACCCGAATTTGTTCTCCAAGTCATCAACGGTTTACTAGATGCCGCTAACTCAGAATATGGTGCTGCAACTGCCAACGGCAAAATTACCGCCCCCATTGAGTATCAAGATTCTCGTGGCTTTATAGTCTATTCCCAAGAACTATATAAAGGTATTTCTAGCCCAATGACACAAGAACATCCTGAGTCGCACAAAGCCATAGATGCAGCATTTGTGGAACTGGTGAAAGTTTGGCCTACTGCTATCCCTCCAGCACAAGCAGTCAACACTCCAGAAAATGTTACCAAGCTAGTAAAAACCATTGAGGAAAATACCCAAAAAGTGCGAACAAAAACTAGCACTAAAGCACAAAATTAGTATTTTCACACCATTGGAAGTCCAGAATAAGACGTTTAAAATGGTGAGTAAGAGGGAAAATAGTTAAAAACTAAAAGTGAACCCAGTTTGGGGTTTTAGAACCTGAAAAAAGTATAACTGCTCACTAATAATTGGTAGCTAAAGACTCTCCTTATGTAACTTTGCTCAACTTAACAACTAATGCAAGAACTCGACAGCCAAAAGACAATTGATATCCTCAACGCCATTATGGAATTTGAACTAGCAGGGGTAGTTCGCTACACCCATTATTCCTTAATGGTAACAGGTCCAAATCGTATCCCCATTGTGGCATTCTTCAAGGCTCAAGCCACAGAATCGTTACTCCATGCCCAACAAGTAGGAGAAATTCTCACAGGTTTAGAAGGACATCCTACTTTGAGAATTGCCCCAATGGAAGAAACTTTCAAACATAACGTTAAGGACATCTTGCAAGAAAGTTTATCCCATGAAAAGAAAGCTTTGGATATGTACAAAAGTCTTCTAGATACCGTCAATAACGCCAGTATTTATTTAGAAGAATTCGCTCGTGGTATGATCGGACAAGAAGAGATGCACAATCTCGAACTCAAAAAAATGTTACGCGATTTCAGCTAATAAAGCAGGAGTCAGGAGTCAGAAGTCAGGAGTCAGGAGGAAGAAAGAAAGAAGAAAAATCACTGACAACTGACAACTAACAACTGACAACTGACAACTAACAACTGACAACTGACAACTAACAACTGACAACTGACAACTAACAACTGACAACTGACAACTAACAACTGACAACTGACAACTAACAACTGACAACTGACAAATAAAATGAATTTTAGTACCGCTCTACCTACTTTTGTAATCACTCTCCGAGAAGGTGTAGAAGCCGCTCTGGTTGTGGGTATTGTCCTCGCATTATTAAAAAAAGCCAAACAATCTCGATTGAACCCTTGGGTTTACACTGGTGTTATTGTTGGTATTATAGTTAGTGGCTTAATCGGTGTTTTATTTACGGGGATCATTAAATTCTTAGGATCTATTAATCCTCAATATACATCCGTTGTTGAGCCAACATTAGAAGGCGTATTTAGTGTTTTAGCCATAGTCATGCTCAGTTGGATGCTTATCTGGATGACAAAACAAGCCAGATTTATGAAAGCACAAGTTGAGGGAGCAGTCACAGACGCATTAGGCAAAAACTCAAATGCTGGTTGGGGTGTTTTTAGTTTAATTTTAGTCGCCATTGTCCGCGAAGGATTTGAAACTGTTTTATTTGTTGCCGCCAATTTTCAACAAGGTTTATTACCAACTTTAGGCGCACTTGGTGGTTTAGCCACAGCCACAGCCATTGGAGTTCTATTATTTAAATGGGGTGTAAAAATTAATATCCGCCAATTTTTCCAAGTCATGGGTGTTTTATTAATATTAATTGTTTCTGGGTTAGTAGTTTCTGGTTTACAACACTTTGATGAAGCTATAGCTAATCTCTCTCTGAGTAGTCGTTCTTCGGAAAATCTTTGTTTCTATTATGAACACTTTACCAGAATTCACTCTTGTATCTTAGGTCCAATAGTTTGGAATACCGAAAAAATCTTATCTGATGAACAGTTTCCCGGTATCATTCTTAAATCATTATTTGGTTATAGGGACAAAATCTATATTGTTCAAGCTGTGGGATATTTGGTATTTCTGATTAGTATTGGTGGACTATATTTCCGGAGTATTATAGGTGGAAATAATCAATCTAGCAAAAATAAAGTTATGACCAGTACGGCCACTAAGAATTAAAAATAAAAGACTGATAATCAGGGAAAGGGTCAAATTCTTGCCAATTCCCTGTTTCCTATATCTTGCATTCTACTCCGAAACCTGAAAAGTCGAACTAATTATAGGCGCTGACATTTCTGAAAGAGGCGAGACTGTCTTGGGACGTATTGGAGTAGTATTACTCAATACGGCGATAAGTTGCAATAAAAATGTAATAAAAGCTGCTTGTATAAGTTTTTCTAGCATAATACCCCTCTCTTGATTTATATGGATGAGAGTTCCATGGGAACTGGTTATTCTAAATACACTTTGCGTTATTGATTTATCGGATTCGGTAAATATAATCTGAGAATATCGCAGAAATTTGTGAAAGAATGTGATCTAGCTCTCTCTTTATGTGTACTTAACAAGTGAGACGGTTGTTTTTTCAAAAAGTGTCCTGGAAATACAAATTTATTTTTAAATTTACGGAAATAGATGATTCTAATACTCCAATTATTCAGTTATTAGAAACCGTACAAATACTGATATTTGCGTAAAATAGATTTCTTTACTAAAAATTCTATCTGTTCTCTTTGCCCAATTTATTTGAATCTTAATTGGCAATTTCAACACAATCAGCCTTTGTCACCGATAGAATAAATGAAAAATAGCTAAAAACACGCTAAATGATTCCTATCGTTATTGAACAATCGGGTCGAGGCGAACGTGCCTTTGATATCTATTCACGGCTGTTGCGTGAGCGGATTATTTTTTTGGGAGAACAGGTTGATAGCAATCTGGCTAACTTGATTGTCGCCCAACTGCTGTTTTTAGATTCTGAGGATGCGGAGAAGGACATATATATGTACATTAATTCTCCTGGTGGTTCAGTAACAGCAGGTATGGGTATTTTTGATACAATGAAACATATCCGCCCTGATATCTGTACAATTTGTACTGGATTAGCCGCCAGTATGGGAGCTTTTCTCCTCAGCGCGGGTACAAAGGGTAAGCGGATGAGTTTACCCCATTCACGGATTATGATTCACCAACCTCTCGGTGGCGCACAAGGACAGGCGACTGATATTGCGATTCAAGCCCGCGAGATTTTGTATCACAAGCAGCGGCTGAATGAATATCTTGCTGAACATACTGGGCAACCTTTTGAGCGGATTTCTGAAGATACAGAACGTGATTTCTTCATGTCTCCTGCTGAAGCTAGGGAATATGGCTTGATTGATCAAGTAATTGACCGTCATGCTGCCGGTAGTCGTCCTGTGGCTTTAGTTTAGTTATTGGTCAGTGGTCAGTGGTCAGTGGGAATAAAACTCTCCCCCTGCACCCTGCCCCCCCCTGTTCCCTGTTCCCTTCCTACTAACGATAGAATTAAAATATATTGTTCACTATCAAGCCATCGAAAACCATGCCGTCTGATATTGCTGTCGAGAAGAAAAAATTAAAAAATCCACCTTTGCAAATGCACTACTTGGGCGATCGCGTTTTGCGTCAGCCGGCAAAGCGTGTTACCAAAATAGATGACGAACTCCGCCAGCTAGTGCGCGAAATGCTGCAAACTATGTATAGCTCAGATGGCATTGGTTTGGCTGCACCTCAAGTTGGTATCAATAAACAACTGATCGTGATTGACATTGAACCAGATCAACCTCATCATCCGCCATTAGTGTTAATTAACCCTACCATTAAACAGGTTAGCAGTAAGCTCTGTGTAGCTCAGGAAGGATGCTTGAGTATTCCTAATGTCTTCCTAGATGTAAAACGTCCAGAAGTGGTAACAATCGCCTATAAAGACGAGTATGGCCGCCCCCAAACATTAACAGCAGGTGATTTACTTGGTCGCTGTATTCTTCACGAATTAGATCACCTTAATGGTGTGGTATTTGTAGATCGTGTAGAAAATTCCTTGACTTTAAACGAAGAGTTATCTAAAAATGGCTTCTCGTATCAGGCAGTGAAACCAGTAGTATAGGGTGGTCTAGTAGTGTATTTAACTCCAAAAAGCGGTTTATTTTTAGGTGGTGCTTGTATTGCAGCGATCGCCGCTGTTGGTTCAGTTTTTGAATTGAGTTATGGAGAACCAGATTTTGGTGTCCCAACCACTGCCATTATCCTAGCCTTGAGCATTCCTCTCACCGTATTCTTTTTTATTGCCGCAGTGAAGGATGCACGAGATAATATAGGATAAGCATCAGGTATATGAAAAAGGTAAGAGGATGAATGAGGAATGCACACTTCACCCTTTTACCTTTTATTTTTTACTAAGTAATTGGTAATTGAGAAGATGATTATCAATCATGAAAATTCAACTAAAACCAGAAACTGAAGAACTGATCCAATCCTATATTGCCACAGGTCATTATACCAACGCCGATGATGTGATAATTAAAGCACTTAAAGTATTATCGGAGTGGGAAAAAGAGGATCAGGAATAGGAACAAGAAACACGCAAAAAAGTAGCTGTAGGACTTGCCTAAATTGACCAAGGTGAAGTTGTTAGTAGTGATATTGTTATGGCTAGATTACAAGAAAAAATTAATAAAATTGCCCCAGAGATTTTTCTATTTGTCTTACCATTTTTATTGTTAATTCAGCTATTCTCTGATTAAATTCACAGATTTCTAACATAAAAAATACGATAATTGACAATACTTGGTTATTATAAACTATGGGGATACCAAAGCCAGTTTTAATATTAAAAACCTGGGCAATTTGATTGCGTAAAAAGTATTTTTCTGACTCATCTGAAGCATTTAATAACCATTCTGGCTGCTGTGATAACCAGACTCTTCCCGGTAAACCTTGACCTGGAAGCAAAATAAACCCCTCACTACACATTCTGAATTGTTCTAAATTAACTAAATCGTCACTATTTTGGATATTGAAACCCCAAATTGGACTAAAGACAAGATTTTTATTATCCTCATCAGGTATCCAAATTTCAGCGTAATTCCAGTCAGTTGAATGACAAATTTGAGTAAGTGCAATATCTAGAACGGTTTCAAAATCTGTGGCTTGGCTGATCTTCTGACTCAAATTGTGGATTTGTGCAAATTTTACCTTTGTTAATTGGGACATAAATTTTACGGACACTTTGCTAATTTAACTGTGAATTTTGAATTGTTTAATTGTGAGCATAACTGAATGGACAACCAGAATTTATAATTGCAGTATCCCAAGGATCTGATTGATAGAAATAGTTAGGCTTGAGTTTACGATTACCATCAAAGTTGTTAGTAAATACTGGCGTAGTTGAGGCTGAAATAGGTGGTAATATATATTCTCTATCTGCTTGCACAGGACGACCACAGCGATGTTCATTTTCTGCAAAACTCATAAAAGAATCAGTCAAAGTATGATGATCAACTATTCTCACTCCTCGCTGTTTGTAAGAGTGCAGAACCGCAATATTTAACTCTATTAAGGCTAAATCTTTCCATAACGTCATGTTTTGACTACAATCTAATCCTATCCTTTTGGCGATAGTTGGCAACATATTATAACGATATGTATCGCTAAAATTACGAGCGCCTATTTCCGTACTCATATAAAAACCATTGAATGGGGCGGCGGTGTATTGAATGCCTCCCAAATCAAGTACCATATTGCTTACAGCAGGTAATCCATACCATTTAAGTTCTAATTCTTCAAACCATTGATAACGGGGATGAAAAAGCGGTACTTCCATAATTAATTTTGGGGGAATTTCAATCCAGTGGGGATCTTTATTAGGAAGTTGAATAATTAATGGTAGATAGTCAAAGCGCGTTCTTGCACCTCTTGTCCAGCCCAATTTCAAAGCCTGATCTGTTAATTCTACATTGCCCGGATCGCCTAAAATTGTTCCATCTGGTTGTCGGTAGCCAGCATAACGAAAATATTGATCATTCCAAATCTTTCTACCATCGGGTTTAAAAATGCTAATATTTGCCCTTAAATCACCGTTGTTAGTGCCTAATTTGATATGTTCCAAAATAGCTTGAAACATTTCTGATTCTGTTTCTAAATGTCGCAAATCTCGAACATTCAAAGTTTGCCAAAAATTGCGTCCTAGACAACGGTTACTATTACGCCAGGCAATTTTTGCACCATAGGCTAATTCATCAAAAGTCTGTTCATAAGTTCCAGTCTCGTCAATTGATGCTTGAACTTCTTCCCATCGAGGCAAAAATACTGTTGATAAACCGCGTTCAATGTAGCACTGTTTTAAAAAGGCAAAGGCTTCATCTTTAACTGAAGAGATCAGTCCCACATCAAAACTATCATGTTCTATGGGACAAATACCACTAGGTATTTGAATGGCTGGTAATAGTGGGGTGGTTTTTTTGGCATTTCCTTGATCATCTAATGTAGATATAAATGATTCTTCTCGAATTGCTGTTTCATCCCATTCAGCTTGTTGCAAATATCCCCGCACTGCATCCATATAGCCTTGGTTTCCACACATAAATGCTATGGCATTAGGAGTCCAATGATAGTTATTTTGGATATCTTCGGCTTTAATTCTGCCGTATTTCCCAGTATCCCGCAAATTAAATGTGATGTGAGGATGTTCAGCGGTTATTTGTGTTAATTCTGATTGAAAAATAAAGCTTTCGGGACTGTGTGCAGACCAGTCTAAATGAAAGGGTCGTTGATCTTTTCTTTGTGCTAAAGTTCGCATCATTGATATCGCTGGAGTGACACCAATTCCTCCCGCAAAGAAAATTACAGGAGTTTCATTTTCTAAATAATATTCTCCTCTGGGTTCAGAAATTCGTAATAAAGAATCTGCATTTGTGCGATCGCATAACCAAGGCGAAAATACTCCTAATTCTTCCCGTTTAACTGTAATTTCATAAAATTCTGTTTCATCTGCTGCCGAAGTTAAAGTATACGCCCTTGTTACCCAACGACCATTTACCCGGCCTTGCACTAAAATATGTTGTCCTGGTTTAAAAGTCACCACATCTGCATTCACTGGACGTAATTGCAAGCGGGTGATACCTTGTCCTAAATATTCTTTAGTTACTAATTCGGCTACTAATAAACTAGTGGTCTGTCAGTTTTCTATTTGTG
>NZ_VIKX01000217.1 GCF_009711935.1 Dolichospermum sp. UHCC 0259
CCTACTTCTACCTACCCTATAAACTCTCGAAAGTGGGGGGAGAGTGAAAAACTACTGTTAAATGATTAGCAGCTAATTTAAGGCAAAAAGATATTCCTGGCGACAGATGACTTTGTATCTTCTTTCGTAGTTGAATGCAAAAGAGACTAAATTTAGTGAAATCAGGTAAATAACCCACAATTCACCTATTTATCAAATCTCACCATCCCCAAGTTTACACAGATATTAATTGACAATATGGCATTCTTATGTTAAGACGCTCAACTTTCAGGGTGACTCAAGTAAAAAGTAATAAAAATAACCATTATTTTTTTCATGCAACTAAGTTGAAAGTATTTACTTTTTATTGATAAAATCAGATTTATTCAAACTTAAATATGAAGCTGCTAAAGATTAATTACTCATTGAGAAAATAGCAATTATCAAGATTTTATTAACTCTTTACTCGAATTTCGTGTTTCCTTTTCCTCTGTTTATATCCAAGTTTGTCCGTAAATCGGTACAGAGTTTAGTAATAGCTAAAAATAACAAAATCTAGTGATTGTCATAATTATGTACGAAACAAAAAGAATTATCGTCATTGATAATGATATTGTCAACCGCAATTTTGTTTTAGATTGTCTTCACTCTCAAGGCTATAATGCTATAGGTGCAGAAAATGGCATGATTGGACTGCAATTAATCAAAAAATATTTACCTGATTTGGTAATTTGTGACCTAATAATTCCAGACATAGATGGTTATACCGTATTAAGTCATCTCCGGGAAGATTCATTAACAGCAATTACTCCTTTTATTTTTTTGACTGCTATTAATACAAAAGCATCTTTGCGAAAAGCAATGGAATTGGGAGCAGATGATTATTTAACTAAACCGGCAACGACGGATGAGTTATTGCGAGCCATTGCGATTAGATTACAAAAACAAGCTCTTTTTAGATACTGGTATGCGACAAACCCCAATCAATTAGCATTAACAGAATTACCAAACACATCAGTAAATTCTCAATCAATTTTTCCAGCTATTCCCCATCTTAAAAAGGTTTTTGACTATATTGAAGCTAATTATCAAGAAGGAATTACTTCCAGAAATGTTGCCAAAGCTATGGGTTATTCTTCTGCATATTTAACTAGCCAAGTTGGTAAACAAACAGGAAAGCCAATAAATGTTTGGATTGTGAAACGGCGAATGGTAGAAGCCTTATCTTTATTGGAAAATACTAATCAGACAATTGAAGAAATTGCTGTTAAAATAGGTTATCAAAATGCTTCTCATTTCTCTCGACAGTTTAGTAAATATCATGATGGTTTGTCCCCCGCAAATTGGCGAAAACAACATCAGTTAAATTCAGGTTCGACAAATACTAAGTTACAATTTAGGCAAAATCGCTCACAATTAGTCAACCCTGTACCTGCGGGAAGGAACTAAGTCAGGAGTAGGGGCGCAGGGCCTGCGCCCAGTCAAATCACGGAACTGCACCCACTCAAGAGTCAGAAATAATGACCCTCTATTCCCTATTATACTCAGGATTACGTAGGAATCACTATCTAACTACATAACTATATTTAATTAAATTGAACTCAAAAAGCCACTCATTACAGCATAAAAAACTTTTGCAAAAGTTCTCTTGAATATTGATCAATTAATCGTTTCAGCGATAGGTTATCACCCAAACCGGGCGCGGATTTAGGAAAATTCAAATAAGTAAAACCCACCTACGTGGGTTTTACTTGTGTGTCCGTGATTTTCAATCAGCTTTTGAACTTAAAAATTCACACTCGGCCAGTCTGGTTGACGATAATAATGGGTCATATTATCAAATTTTCGTAATTCCACCTGATTAATGAGAAAATCTGGGGTATCTAACGGCAATGATTGATTAAACTCACAAAACATGGTATTTAGGCTTACTCGGTTTAATTCTGGGGGAATTTCGCCAAAGTAACCCAATGTCACATGGGCAGTAAAATTATAATGCTGCTCAATGCCTAAACCCATTAATGTGCGGTTTTGATAAATTATCCGTCGGAATTGAATAATTTCCTCATAGGAACGTTGATCTTTTGGTACTAAACACACACCTACAGCCCTGGGCATGACAATCAACCCCAACATTTGCCAAGATATAGGTGATCCCTTTGTCATCAATTTTTGATATTCTTGAAACCTCTCAGCTAATTGAGAATTCAAATCTTCAGCAAATTGAGGGTTTTTTGTACAAGCATGATGAAAAGCACTGTCCCAAATTAAATCTGCCACCGTCACATGAAAACTAGCAGGAGGAACAGGTACAATCAAATCACTAGCAATGGGTAGCTCTAATAATTGCCGTTGATAGGCTTCTATGTGACTGTAGAAGGCAACATTTTTTATGTCTTCTGCTGCTGGTGGAGTAATCAGCGTATAGCCTGGAAAGGGTGTAGCAACTCTTACTCCAGCATGAACTCGAAATTTAGAAGATTCCTGAATATGCTGAATCTGGGTTTTGTAAGCTTCTGGTAGCGTCATGCGTGCTACCCGATTTAAATAAGTTTGGTAGTTGTCGTCCAATCTTGATCACCTTGCGCTCTTTTGATAGATTGTAGGGAGATTTACTCAATTTGACCAAATTAATTTTTAATTTTAAATTGCTATGCCAATATATGTTTACTGGGGCGAAGACGATTTTGCAATGGAAAAAGCTGTAGTCACTTTGCGCGATCGCACTCTTGATCCCCTGTGGACTAGTTTTAACTATACCTCATTTCCTCCAGATCAACCCGATCCTATCGTCCAAGCTTTAAATCAAGCAATGACACCGCCATTCGGTGCAGGTGGGCGTTTCGTATGGCTCATCAACACCACTATGACCCAAAATTGTCCAGATCACATCCTCGCAGAATTACAACGCACTCTTAAGGTCATCCCTCCAGACTCCACCTTACTATTAACCAGTCGCAACAAACCAGATGAACGCCTTAAAAGCACAAAACTCCTCAAACAATTTGCGACCATTTCCGAATTTTCCCTCATTCCCCCTTGGAAAACCGAACTTTTAGTCCAATCAGTTCAACAAACCGCTCAAACTGTCGGCATAAAAATCAGTCCCCTCGTAGCCGAACTATTAGCGGAATCCGTAGGTAATGATACCCGTCTTCTCCACAATGAACTAGAGAAATTACGCCTCTACAGCCAAGGCAGCGACAAACCCTTAGACGTGAATACAGTATCTGAATTAGTCAGAAATACTACTCAAAATACCTTACAATTAGCAACAGCCATCAGAACAGGAGATACCCCAAAAGCTTTAGGAATCTTAGGTGATCTAAGTAATGCCGCCGAACCAGGTTTACGGATAGTTGCCACACTCATTGGTCAATTTCGCACCTGGTTATTAGTCAAAATGATGATGGACAGTGGCGAACGCAACCCCCAAGCGATCGCTCAAGGCGCTGAAATATCTAACCCCAAACGTATCTACTTCCTACAGCAAGAAGTCAAATCCCTCCCCCTACAGCAACTCATCTCTGCCTTACCACTGCTATTAGAATTAGAAGTCAGCCTCAAGCAAGGTGCATCCGAAACCTCAACACTCCAAACTAAAGTCATCGAACTTTGTCAAATATGTCGCCGCACTTAATATCCCCATCAAAAATATGCAATTTCAATCTTGACTGGAACTTCTAATTCAGAAAATAATTCAGACCCATTATGGTATTCCCTATTTTCCCTCTGTGTCACCTGTTTATATGCTCAAAACTTATAGTCTTTATTTAACCAAACGGTTGCAGAGAACCCTCTGTCAACCCTTAATTTTGGCAACTCTTACCAGTACAAGTCTGATTTTCGGGACTTTTGGCCTCAACTCCAAAGTAGCTGCTCAAACTTTAAACCTTAACAATACAGAAGTAACTAATTACGCAAAAGCTGTATTAGGCATGGAGCCAGCCCGCCAGCAAGCCTTTAAAGAAATTAAAAAACTTATCGGTAGTAAAGACATTCCCCAAGTAATCTGTAATGATTCCAAAAGTTTCAGTACACTACCAAACAAAGCCAAAGATATTGCCGTAAATTATTGCAACCATTCTCAAAAGATAGTTGAGGATAGTGGTCTCACCATCGAGCAATTCAACAAAATTACCTTAGAAATCCAAAATAACAGTAATTTAAAACGACAGCTTTATAATACATTACTGCGCTTGCAAAAGGATTCTCCCTCAAAAACTTCCCGATAAATAACGTTAATTACATGATCAGGACACAAAAATCGGCATTGCTGATAGCCCGCATAGCATTCACCATAGCCTACCGGAGGCATCAGCAATGTGTAATATTGGGATATAAAAATCAAAAATTTCCTTTCCTTTCTCAACCTCCTACTCTTTACACCTTTGCGCCCTTGAATAACACAGAATTCATATTTCCTTGACCAACACCCAAAAATCCATCAATATTACCAAACACATGAACACAGAATTTAAACCCCTTATTACCGATTACTTTTTTCGCTAACCCGCATCAAGCAGGAAATATCACTCTGGGTTTTTCGCCACATCCATGACATTATTGTTGATCCGATAAATCAAAAATACCCTGAATCCCTAATTGCATAGAGCTTTCAGTTATTTTCACCCACCCCTAAAAAAATATTTCTCAAACCCCTTGACAAGAATAGAAGAGGTTGATATATTAAATAAGTGCCGAAGAGAGAAAACAACTCACAGGCAACTGAACCGAGAAAAAATAATACTTTGAAAGAATAGATTAAACCAATCCTC
>NZ_VIKX01000218.1 GCF_009711935.1 Dolichospermum sp. UHCC 0259
TTTTCTCCATAAAAGAGGCGCAAGAGCCAGAACAGATTTTAGAAAGAGTTTGGGGTTATGATTTTATGGGAGATTCTAATATTATTGAAGTTTATATTCGTTATTTACGGCTAAAGTTAGAAGAAAATAATCAAAAGCGGTTAATTTATACAGTGCGTGGAGTAGGATATGCACTACGAGAAATGTAAATTTACTCAAGTTTTGGCAACGGGGATAGAGAGGGTGCTTGAACTGTACAAATTTGTGTCCTACACTTTTGTTTATATAACATTTTTATATAAGGTTTTTGCCAAGCGAGGGAAATTTCTAGTAATGCCTGTGATCCTGTAATTCCCTGTCCGATAAATAGCAAAAGTGCCAGACAATTAAGAATAATATGAACTCTCCGCCAACGGTTAGTTTTATCTTTGTAAATATCTGGCAAAATTGCGACTGAAAAAATCATAATTAGTGTAGATAATTCCCCATAATAGTAATGAGAAATATACCATTTATCTGTTTGACGAAACACACCATCTTGGCAACCAAGAACGACTAAACCGATCCCGCTCAACGTTGCAAAAATACCCCGCCAAGTGGGACTTTTTGCTTGATAAAGTAAATACAAAGAAGTAATAGTAGCGACAAATAATATCCCAATAAAAATTACCTGAAATGGTGATTTACTCCAAACTTGCTTATCTATAATATTGCTAAAAATAACATTACCAAAGGCGATTAAAACAATACCCACCACTGAGTTAGTTAACCACCTTCCTATCTGGACGTGTTCTTTTCCAACAACAGGGGGAACTTTACTTTTACCAGTTCCTACAGTTTCTAACCGGCGTTGACGCACGAGGAAAGCTCTATTGACAATTATACCAATCAGGGGAAAAACTACAATTACAGCCAGTATCGGATGTAATAGCAAAATAGCATCTTTAATTTCCATATTAAATTTCTCACAAGTTTTGATAATTTTAGGTATTACAGCCATTTTTAGCAATATAAAAATAGCTGTAATTAACAAAAAAGCAATTTACAATTACTTCACTTCAGCGGGGGCAAATTTCTCTATCTTACCTTTTTTAACGGCAACTACCACATCGTAAGTTGAACAATAAGAAAAAGTTAAATTATTAGCTTTGTTGTAGAAATTTACTACCATACCCGCACCACCAGGTTGGATACCAATCGGTTCAAGATCACCAAAAAAGAACCGACGTAATTGATCACCACTGCCAAATACACCCTTATTTTTAGTAATCAGGTCAATTTTTTTTGAAGCAGTCAAACCTGTAACATCTTTCATTTCTGCTGCGGAGGCTTCAGTTAATAAAGGATTCACAGCTTTAAGAGGCACATCCCAAACAGTTAACATACCAGCTAGAGCAACACCTGTAAGCAAAGAAGAAGCAAGTTTCATTTGTTTTTCCTGATATTTAAATTTTTCAACTAAACACACTATCCCATCTACTACTGAAATTAAAATGAAGTAGGTTTAGGAATTATCTGAATTTATCCCTTGGAAAAATTTAGTTTGTACTCAGCATATTCTCATAAAGGCTGAACACGGATTTAATGGATTACTCTGATTACTCTGATTTGGAGAATATAGAAAAAAGTCCGTGTCATCATATAATCTGTATAATCCGTGTTCTGCATTTAATAGATTAGACTAATTTGGGGAATATGAAAAAAAGAAAAAAGTCCGTGTAATCCTATAATCTATATAATCCGTGTTCAAAGTCCGTGTAATTCCATAATCTATATAATCCGTGTTCCTCGAAATGAAAAATCATCTTATTCCTAAAATTCCTGGTCAAGTCTATCTCTGGTTAGGAATTCTCATCGGTGGTGCTTCTAGTGCTGTCACTCGCAAAATAACACAAATAGGATCTCAGCACTTCATAGATGGTCGAAATCCAATTTCTTTATGTAATGTTTTATTTGTAAGTAATATCTGTGCTTTGATACTTTTATCCCACATTCAGCAGGTAAAACCAGAAAA
>NZ_VIKX01000219.1 GCF_009711935.1 Dolichospermum sp. UHCC 0259
CCTTTAAATTTTTCTGTTAACCTACTTATTCCCCTTAATATTGAAAACAGTAAAATTACTAACAGCTTCTGCTTTCGGGAAAACCTGCTGTACTTCCACTAAATTTGACCATTTGGCTTTTACAGCCACCTTATACCAATTATTCAGGGCTTCCTGACAATCTGCATGGTTTTCTGCATACTCTCTTAAGATTCTAAAACTAATAACGTGCATCGTCCCTGATAACAAAGTAAGGCAATTATATAATTTTTATTATCTATTCGGGTCTGTCAACAAACACCGCAAAGCCATTAATACCCGTCTGGGATTTTTCCGGTGCATAGCCATTCCCAACCAATAAGCAGCTTCCTCCTTACCCATAGCTTCAACTCCCTCCGCACAACAACACATATTTTCTCGGTTTCGCATTGGTGCTAACACCCGAAACATTAAACCCATTCTCAAAGCATTTTCTTCATCAATTTCAAATTCCTTTTTTTTCCCCCTTTGCATATTTGGTAAATCAATATTTATCAGTTTTAACTGTCGCAATAAGCGATTTTCAATTAAAGCTAAATTTCTGCCTTTTAGTCCAGCAATCCGTCGGGGATGTTTGAGATGGGGTGTAGCTGGGGCTGGTAACTGCCAAATTTCTAAAGATAAATCACTACCTGGGAGTTTTTCAACTTGTAGCTGGTAGTGAGGTTTGCTCAAATTATTGGGTAAATTATCATGGTGATTTGCTAATTGAATTAAGGGAGAAATAGAAATAGTCATTGTTTAAACAGCCTCTGCGTAAGCTTCTACAAAAGCAGCACCCGTAGCAAATCTAGCTAACTTTTCCGTCATCTTTTCTGGCTCATCTCCATTAAGGTCTAAACCATTAGGATATGTTAAAGTTAAGGTTAATTCTACATTTGTTTCTGAAGCTGCCCGCAGTTGGTCTCGTAAAAAATCTTTAACTGGTAAAACATCACTCACCTGTCCATCAAATTCCATATTAAAACTACTGCCATTTTTGGTTTCATACTCAGCCGTCAGCTTAACTTGTTTTTCGGCATTGGTGGCATTGTTAATGGCTGCCAGTAGCTTAAAACCATCATTACTGTCAAAAATTCTTAAACTCAGTAGGCTAATTTTTTTGATTTTTGCGCCTTTAGCATCTTCCCAAATTTTGGTTAAGGCTTCACGCAATGGGGCTTCGGCTTTAAATACTCGCTGAGGTGGCGTTGCTGGTGGAGTAGGTGAGGTATCACCGCCGTCTGTACCTGTATCAGTGGAGTCTGTCCCAGTACCAGGATTATAACCTCCCCCTGTTTCCTTGGCTTTAGTTGTTCCAGTAGCACCACTACCACCGCTTCCGTAGGTGCTACTTGCTGGGTCTGGGTTATCTGTTGGGGTGACAGGACGACGTGGCCAAATATTACATCCTTTGGCATATTCTATGGTAAAAACAATTGACTGTTCATCAATTTTGATTTCTGCGTAGGGGTCGTCCTTTCCTAGCAATAAATCCCCACTTTGATAAATATAAATCCCCTGCTGTATGCCCTTACGCACCATTTTAACAAAGGTGTCATCACTTAACATGATGGGAAACCGGGGGTCTTTGCGAAATTCACCTCTTAATTGTGCAGTGCTGATTTGTCCTTTTTTTAAGGGTGTATTGTCTCTGACATAATTTGGTGCTGATGGTTCACTATTAGCAGTAAGTAATTTCTGCGCGTCCTGTAGTGCTTTATTAACTTCCTGCTGTCCATTCCCCGGTCGCTGGGACGCTGCGGGTAAATCAAAAACAATGTGGGCTAAGTCCACATTGGCATTATCTAAACGATTTTTAGATGGATAAAATAAGTGGCGATAGCATTGTTGAATGATAATCGCTAATTCTTGTTCTGATTTTTGATGAAGTTCTTTAACTTTATCCTGCTGGTGTTCTGGTAATTGTGCCAAATTGTCTGGTGTTTTCATCGCTTCTAATGCCAAGCGATACACCATCTTTTCTTTCATTTCATCACGGCTGGCATCGTCAGCAACCAAAAACACTAAGTTATTCTTTAAATCACGGTATTTACCTTGAGAACCTTGGGTAGTGTAAATATTTTCGACTAACTGTGGTACGGTGACGGCTTCATTGCGAACTGTTTCTGCATCGTAGCTAATTAAAACTAAGTTGGGTCTGCCATCTCCCACGTCATCTGCGACATCATAAGCACCACCAGGAAAGGGGTTTAGGTTGAAGGTATTACCTGTAAAAATTTCCCGAATGCGATCGCGTAATTGAGTTCTAGCCTCGTTGGTGTCTACTTGCTTTTTCTGGCGGTTAATTAAAACAGTGAGGTTGACTTCTGTTAAAAATCGTAACGGGGCTGTGGGGCGGTCGTCTAAATAAGCAGATTCAGCAATAAATTTTTGGCGGGCATCATTGATAAAACCCACATCTATTCCAGGGGCTAAAATGCTATAGCGTAAATTTATCTCATCTATTCCCTGTAAATTCTCATTAAAAGCAAAGGTATGCCAGAGAATATTCCGGGCAAGATAAGAAGCGCAGGGTGCTAAACCTGCATACCATTTAGCATCTAACTGTTCTGCTAAGGAAGTTCCGCCTTTTATTGCTGCTACGTCATTTTGGATTACGGGGTCAAATCTTCCTAATTCCAGACGAGTGGTAATTTCATCGCGGATGGGAATATAGCTGGGATTAACGTGATGTAAATGAATGGCGTAGGTATTGACTGGTTGTTCTTGCCAAAGATGGGCTATAGTACGTGTCAATAATCTCAGCATTCCTCGCACACGCTGGAAGGTACTCAAGGTGGAAAGTTTATCTGTGAGTAAGTCCATTAATGCAGGATGGAAAGGAAAGCCATTGTGAAAATTAACTCCCCTATTGGCATTTATCCGTTCTGTCGGTATGTCACTGCGATGGCTAATCCACAGTTGTTCATAGGTACGAATCATTTCTTGCGCCGCATCTTCATCAATATTTGCAAATAAACGGCGGCGTAATACCTGGACTGTTTCTTGTTCGGTGGTGGGATTGAGAAGTGTGGCTAGTCGTCCGGCCACTTTGGTAGCTTCATCTAATTTTTCAGCTACATATTCATTTTCCTGGGAATAGGCATCTGTGGCTTTCCCTTCTTTACCAACTGCTAGGGTAAAGACTACACAAGCTTTTTCTGAGGAACTAACAGCTTTAAATAAAGAAGTAAGAAAAGGTGTCAGTTGCTCTTGCTCTGGTCTACCCTTAATTCTGCGTAAATATATAGATAATTCGTCTAATAAGATTAAAACTGGCTCGTTGCCAAATAATTCTTGTATGGTAGCTGCCCCTGGTGCAACCTTTTCAATGTCACTTTGACGAACTTTTTCATAACCTGCTACTCCAGCTAGTCTATAAGCTAGTTCTCCCCAAGGTGTATAAGCCCGTAAGCCATTGCCCAAAGGTCTGCCATTTAGTGGATCTGCATTTTCGCCATCAAAGGAGGCCAGTCTAACTTTGACTGTGGGGACAAGTGCCGGATCTATAAATTCTTGCACATTGGTTACACCTTGCATCCCCTGGGCGGCGTGGGTAAGGGCAATAAGACTATGGGTTTTTCCACCACCGTATTGAGTATCCAAACGCAAGACGGCAGAACCACCGTTTCCTTGCAGCCGTTGACACACGGTTTTTAATAGGTCTTTTAATCCTTGGGTGGGGTGAGTGTTAGAAAAGAATAGGTCTGACTTGGCATACTCTGCTGGTGCTGTCCCGTTAATGACTTCGGCTAAGTCGGCAGCAAAATCAGATTCACGAATATTTCCTTTTAATATGTCGGGACGGGGGGTACAGATTTCAAATAAGGTTTTCATGTATCTGATTTTCCTTGGTCTTTTGGTGTGATGGAAATTGCTTAGTGCTAATCCACCTTTGCTTTATAACACTAAAATAAGCGCAATTACGGTTAAATACTAGCTGGATGTCTCACCATTCTGACTTGGGCATTCAAATTAATGCAAGATTCCACAAAAGTACCATTTCGTTGAATGAATGCCGCAAATCTAGACAAATGTTGCCAGCAATCAAAATGTCGGCGATAGCTACGCTTGCCGAAGGCATCGGAATATCCCCACACGACTCGGTGGTACTTCAAATTTGGGATCTGTAACTGTATACTTTGTATTCTAGTAAGGATGAGGGAGATGTCCATTTAGCTCAACAGCATGAAAACCCGGAAGACGGTCAAAACTGTTAACGTGCCTACTATCGTCCATAGATCGGAATAGCCCACTTTCCCGATCTAGCCATCAGTTTTCACCTTTATACTGGTGATAGTTATGTCATCTGTATGATGGGAGTCGGCAACCGGGGTGAGCATGGACAAGGAGGCGATCGCCCCGCGAACTTGTGACGATTCCACCTCTAAATATCGTTGCAATTGCTCTAGGTTTCTGTGGCCACTAATTTCTTGAATTACCCGCAGGGGGATACCAGCATTGCTCATCAATGTTAGGGCAGTGCGGCGGAAGCTGTGGGTACTTGCTCCTTCGATATCAACTTGCTGACAACCTTCTCGAAAGATAATACTGGCGGAGTCCGAGTGCAGGTGTCCCCTTCCCCAGCGTCCGGGGAATAGAAATCCGTCATTGGTAGTGGGGGGTTGATACTGTTCTAGGAAGTGCTTCAAGTCCTCTAGGACGGGAATGGTGCGGGTAGCTAATTGTCCTTTGGTATTGCCTTTGCGAAGGATGAGTTCTGGTCTAATTCTGCCTTTTTTGTCGTAGACATCGGTTATTTTTACGGTGACAGCTTCGTTGACACGACAACCTGTGTAGAGCATGACAGCACAAAGGGTGCGATCTCGATCTGTGGTCAAACCTTCTGTAAATAATCGCTGGATTTCTGGTTGGGTAAGAACTTTGGCTTTGCCGTGTCTGTCAATTTTCACATTTGTGTCTACCCCCGATGGTTGATCATCCTAGCACTTTTTATTCCCCTACTGCTTAACTGGATAATACAATCCATCTTGAGGCTGAAATTTCCACCCCAAACTACTGGGGTCACGATTCCTGGACCAACTGATAAATTCTTTCTCACTCTTGGTTTCCCATTCTGTAGTTAAACTCTGCTGTGTCACCCCCAACCTCTGCGCTAAATTTTGCGGTGCAAAAGAAGTTATTTCTACTGGTTGTTGTTGATACTGATATGGATATCCTGAACGCCGGGGTTTAGAGTTACCACCACCGTATTTACCAGAGGCCAGCGCCTTCTCAATTTTCTCCAACTGTTTACTAAGCGCTTCCAGTTTAGAGTCCACTTGTTCATCTTGTTGGCAAAGGTGCGTTTCCAGTTCTCCCAGTTTCTCCTCCACCTGCTGTAATTCGGTGGTTGCTT
>NZ_VIKX01000021.1 GCF_009711935.1 Dolichospermum sp. UHCC 0259
ATTTCTCCATAAAGGGAGCGGTAGAACCAAATTTTCTATATTAAGAAAATAAAGTATTTGAAATCCACGTAGGTGGGTTTTGCCTGTGTAGCCGCGTTCGCGTAGCGTGCTGGAGGCATCTTTCTAATCGCTCGAATGATGCTTTAATAAGTAACTGTTCCTAAGCAATCTTTGATAAATTCAATAATGATCTTGAAATCAACAAAATCTTCAGCCTGTTTTCTTTCTTCACAAATCCATTTACAAAATTTCATTTTTTGAAATTCTTGAATTTGGTTTTCTTCTCCATAATCACCATATTTAGTTTTTGGTAAATAAAATTCTTCTGTAAATAAATGATCAGGAAATAGATTCTCAATACCTTTCTTGACTTTTCGATTCTTTTGTTGAGGTATTTTTCTGATTTTCAATAATTCATGATCTTCATTAGATTTATCAGTATCACAGTCATAAATCAATAATACTTTTCTAGTCAAGAATTTAGGGTTAGAAATCAGAACATCTCTGGTATTTTTTAAACCACCATCACCAGTATTGATACTTTTGCCTTTACCTATAGAAATTCCTACCCATTCAATATCAACTTGTGCTAAGATTTCCTTTTCTCCTAGCAATTTTAAAGCGGTTTTAATATAAATTGGATCAGTTTCTCCTTCTGTTAAAACTAGAGGTTTAGAACCTTTTTCTACAGTAGCTTTGACTTCATCTTTAACAGCATTGATTTTTTCACAATAGTTGCAAAACATCCGTTGACCATGTTCAGACATTAGATAACTACAATAATCTTCCCAGACTTGAACTGACCAATGATATAGTTCTTTCCGAAGATATTGATAAGTAGGATTTTTTTCTCCATAACGATCACTTAAAAAGTGCTTAGGATAAGTAACTTCCGTATGAGCAGATATATTATGACGTGCCATGATTCTTAATAAACCAATTCCCTCAGCTTCCCACATTCTAAGGTGTTGAATGACATAAGATAAATGAGCAGGATTGGATGAATCTGCAACAACAATAATACAAAATCCTAAGTATAAAGGGTTATCATGTTCTCCCTTAAAATAACCTTTTTCAAACGCATTAATAATACCTTGTGCTTGATTGCCTTCTAAAACATTATCAATCCACCAATCAGGAAGTATTTTATCTTCAAATCCATAACCACACATGAGCCAAAAACTACCAACAATATTTTGAGGATACTCTTCAAGTAATGATATTGCCCTCATACAACTAGTAATGCCAATTCTGGGTAAATGCACTGTCATTTTCAAAAATCCTAAGTAAAAATAAAAATGTGATTTTATTCCATTAAACAACAAAATCAAACAAATAATGCGCCATTTACAACTTAGAACAAGCCGAAATTTATATCTCTCTTCCTTTCCTATCTAAAAACACCGCTTGATTATTATCAATAACTCAAAGTTCATGTTATAGTGTACTTAGGTGTACACACTTTGTCAATTCACTATTATGGATATCCAATCTGTAGGAATCAAAGAATTTCGTGCCAATTTACATAAGTACACACAACAAACATCTGAACCAATCGCAATTACTTCTCATGAAGTGCCAATAGGTTACTACATACCAACACAACCTACTCCTCAAAAACAAGATTTAATGGCTTTACAAGCAGCAGTCCAAAAAATCCAACAATTGCTGGAAACAAGAGGTATTAGTGAAGATGAATTATTTGCTGATTTCCAGAATGCTAAAGAAAGTACAATATAATTTGATTCTATTAAACAACAAAATCAAACAAATAATGCGCCATTTCCAACTTAGAACAAGCCGGAATTTCTAACTCTCTTCCTGACTTATCTAAAAACACCGCTTGATTATTATCACTCCCAAAACCACTATCAACTTTATCAATAGGATTCGCTACAATTGCATCTAATTTCTTTCTTTGCAATTTCTCTTTTGCAGGTGTAATAATATCCCCAGTTTGTGCTGCAAAACCAATTAAATATTGATGGGGTTGTTTACGATTTCCCAGTTCAGCGACAATATCCGGTACTGCTGCTAGAGGAAGATTTTCGGGGAGCGATCGCTTGGGCAATTTTTCGCTACTATAATCTCTAGGCTTTACGTCTGCAACTGCGGCTGACATGATAATGATATCTGCATTGGCTAAATGCTGGAACATTACCTGCTGCATTTCCTCCGCACTCACAACCGCAATTGCTTCTACTCCCAAAGGTACATCCCAACTTGCAGGACAATGGACTAATATTACTTTTGCGCCTCTGTGCAGTGCTGCCTGTGCCAATGCTAAACCCATTTTACCAGTGGAAGGATTGCCAATAAATCGCACCGGATCTAAAAATTCTCGCGTTCCCCCAGCACTTATTAAAACCTGTTTCCCAGCTAAATCTCTGTTTCCTTGGGTGTGTAATAAAGATTGAATATCAACAAATATTTCTGCGGCTTCTGCCATTCTACCAGCACCAATGCGATCGCACGCTAATAAACCAGAACCAGTTTCCATACCATAAAATCTACCATCTGTCAATAACTGTCGCCAATTTCTTTGTACCGCCACCTGTTCCCACATATCTGTGTTCATGGCAGGTGCTAACAACACAGGACAGGTAGAAGCGAGAATAGTATTTGTTAATAAATTGTCTGCCATTCCATAAGCTAACTTAGCTAAAGTATTAGCAGTTAAAGGCGCAATTACAATTAAATCAGCCCATTCACCCAACTCAATATGCAATGGACGCTGATAAATTGGCTGCCAAAAATCATCATCTGTATAAGCTTGATGACGAGATAGAGTTGCTAATGTTAAAGGAGTAATAAACTCTTGGGCAGATTTAGTCAGAATAACTCGCAATTCCACCCCAGACTTAAACAGTGTAGAAACCAATTCACAAACTTTATAAGCGGCAATACCACCGCCTACACAGATAAGAACCCGTTGAGATTGAAGATTTGTAGATGATAGCATTTGGGGGCAAAATTCCGATTACCTTTGATTTTAGCCCCTCAACCCTAATCTCAAATCCCCAATCTCAAATCCAAAATTCTTAGGCTTCGTCGTAAGCTTCTAAATCTAAGAGGTGGATATAGGCTTCAACTAACTCTGGACGCTGAAAAGCGATCGCCCGCAATAGATGCCAATCATTTAAACCCTCAAAAGCATTACTATAATTATCTAATTCCAGACGTGTAGCCAAATCTTTTACCTCTGTTGCCGTCATAGCAGAAATTTCTGTTTTGGAAATGCTTAGAGTTTTCATAATGCTTGCCCCTCCCTTTTGCAGCGCTTGAATTCAGCTTAGGGTGGAGTTGCTTCCACCTGTTCTATCTTACTCATGAATGAGCATTAAATTTGTAAAAATTCTTGTGATTTTTACCAGAATTTGAAAAATTTTTGTAACTAAACCTAACTAATTGTGTTAAGAACAAAAGTTCGTAGCACTTCTAACATTTGTAAATTAATTTCATGTCCCGTTGCAAATTCATGATACTCCACCGCTACGCCTAGAGATTGTGCTATTTCTCTCGACTTAATCGCCGCTTGCAAGGGAACGACTTCATCCTTTGTACCGTGCATGATTAATGTCGGCGGAAAATTGCCTTGATTCAGCGTTGTCACACTAGGATGTAAATAGCCACTCATGACTACCAAACCAGCCAAGGGTAAGCTTAATCCTACATCTAAAGTCATCGCCCCACCTTGAGAAAATCCGCTCAAAATTGTGCGTGATAACGGTACACCCGTATTACTTTCTAAAGAGAGCAACCAATCTATGAGTAGTTGTTTACTTTCTATTAATCCATCATACATATTTTCTGTCCGCAGATCATACCATGCCTTACCCGTATCAGCATAGGGATAAGGATAGGGAGCGTTGGGGAGGAGAAACTCGTAATCAGGTAAATTGACATAAGGAATCAAAGATGCCACATCTTGGGCATTTGCACCCCAACCATGTAAAGTGACGATTAACGCATCTGGTGTTTTTCCTCCTGGTGGAGAAACTCTGATGAAGTCTAATGTTTGAGTCATGGGTAATTGAGTTAAGAATTAATGCAGATACAGTATACCGCGTCTTAATCCAGTACACATTTCCTAACTTTTTTCGTGCTTCTGGACGTTTTTATATTTTGCCGTATTCACACAGTGATGTTGCATAATGACGGCATGAATTCTGTTTCGCGCAAAGGCACAAAGAAGCAAAGGCGCAAAGTTTAATACTAATTTTATGTGAGGTTGCACAAAATTATAAAATCCATAAATTCATCCGCGTTTATCTGCGGTTAATAATTATTGAAATTTCATTCTATGCAACTTTATAGGGTATATATTAAGTAAGAAATAATATGGGAATAGGGATATGGTGACATTAAATGTTGATGATTTACAAGAAGTTGATAAATTTCGTAATTTACAATTAACATTACGTGAGCGTTGGCAAACTAGCGAATTATTCGACAATAGTGAAGCAGATATTTTAATTATTCCTTCTTTGAGTATAGATCAAGGAGAATTACTCAAGGTAGAAGGATGTGAGCATTATGAAGAAAGATTACTTTTTTCGTTAATGCGGTTACGAAATCCCCGGACTAGGTTAATTTATGTGACATCAATGCCACTTCATCCTAGTATTATTGATTATTATCTGCAATTACTTCCGGGTATTCCTTTTTCTCATGCTCGTCATCGCTTATTATTACTTTCTACCTATGATGCTTCTTTAAAACCCCTCAGTCAAAAAATATTAGAACGTCCTCGGTTATTAGAAAGAATTCATAAAGCTTTGCGACTAGATAAAGCTTTCATGGTATGTTATAATTCCACTTTTTGGGAATCACAATTATCTTTAAAGTTGGGTGTACCTTTATATGCTGCTGCACCAGATTTACAAATTTGGGGAACAAAAAGCGGCAGTAGACAGATTTTTCAAGAAAGTGATGTCCCACTTCCTGACGGTAGCGAGTTAGTCAGGAATTATGAAGATTTAGCCAATGCTGCGGCTGATTTGTGGGAACGTCAACCGACATTACAAAGAATGGTAATTAAGTTGAATGAAGGTTTTTCGGGAGAAGGGAATGCACTGTTGGATTTACGAGAAATCATGGATTTTGCACCGGGAAAGGCTGATCATAGTCACAGGGTAGCAGCAATTAGCGATCGCTTCCTGCATTTACGTTTTCAATCCTCACAAGAAACTTGGGCAAATTTTTCTCGACGCATTCCCGAATTAGGGGCAATAGTGGAAGCTTTTATCGAAGGAGAAATCAAACATTCTCCCAGTGTCCAAGGTAGAATTACACCCAATGGAGAAGTGGAAATCCTTTCTACCCATGACCAAATTTTAGGCGGACCAGACGGACAAATTTATATAGGTTGTCGCTTTCCTGCCGATAAAAACTATCGCTGTGAATTACAGGAATTAGGTTTAAGAGTTGGGAATAAATTAGCAGAAAAAGGAGCTTTAGAAAGATTTGCCGTTGATTTTGTCACCGTTGATAAAGGTAATGGTATGTGGGATATTCAAGCCATTGAAATCAATCTTCGTAAAGGAGGAACAACTCACCCATTTATGACTTTAAAATTATTAACCAATGGTCGTTATGATTTATCCACTGGATTATTTTATAGTCAACAAGGCAGACCTAAATATTATATTGCTACAGACAATTTACAAAAACCTAATTATCAGGGATTATTACCTAATGACTTAATGGATATTATCGCTCACCACAGATTACATTTTGATAGTGGCACAGAAACAGGTACAGTTTTTCATCTCATGGGTTGTCTTTCCCAGTTTGGTAAATTAGGATTAACCAGTATTGGTGATTCACCCCAAGAAGCGGAAGATATTTATAATAAAGTTATCGAAGTGCTTGATCAAGAAACCAGCGGTGATCATAATAATCATGCTATCTTTGCTGATTACAATTTTCCTATGACTGGGGATGGATATAGTTGTTAAATCAAATATAAAATTCAGCTTGATATTCCTGATGCTCTATTCCTCTATTAATCAAGCATCAGGAATATTCACAAAATTCTGATGTCAGGATATCATCTCCGGTAGGAAACAGTTATACCTTAAGATAGAGCAGGGAGGAAGATAGCAAACTGTTATAATATACTATGTTTATGTTCATAATATTTGTATTATCATATATATAAATATTATTTTATGAAAAATGCCAGTAGATTTTCTCAATGAACCAATCATTTCTTTCACAATTCTCCTCATAGCTATTTTTATTGTTCCACCGCTATTTGAGAGACTGAAATTACCTGGATTGGTGGGTTTACTAATAGCAGGCGTATTACTGGGTCAAAATGGACTCAATCTCCTCAACCCTAAATCGGAAACTATAAAACTGCTTTCAGATATTGGTAAAGTTTATTTGATGTTTGTAGCGGGTTTAGAGATTGATATTGAACAATTTCGTCAAACTAAAAATCGCTCAATGGGTTTTGGCTTCCTGACTTTTTTAATGCCTTTAATTGCGGGGGTTATTACGGGACGTTTATTCAATTTTAGCTGGAATTCTTCGTTTTTGATAGGTTCTTTACTAGCTTCTCATACTCTCTTGGCATATCCAATTATCAGTCGGTTGGGAGTTATAGGCAATGAAGCAGTCACAGTGACAATTGGGGCAACGATTTTTACTGATACAGGTGCATTGTTATTACTGGCAATTTGTGTAGGTATTCATGGAGGAGATTTCACAGCTTTTAAATTATTCACTTTATTGGCTGGACTAGCAATTTATTCAGTTGTGATTTTATTTGGGTTTAATAAAGTAGGAAAAGAGTTTTTCCGCCGCACTGGAGAGGAAGAGAGTAATCAATTTTTGTTTATCTTACTGGCCTTATTTCTGGCATCTGTAGGAGCGCAAGCGATTGGAATTGAAAAAATTGTTGGTGCGTTCCTGGCAGGTTTAGCAGTCAATGGCGTTTTGGGAAATAGCCCTGTTAAAGAAAAGGTAGAGTTTGTGGGTAGTGTTCTCTTTATCCCTTGTTTCTTTGTGGACATGGGATTACTAATTGATATACCTGCGTTTATCAAAACTCTCAGTTCAATTACTTTAACTGTGGCAATTGTCGTGGCACTGATTAGCAGTAAATTTGTGGCAGCCTTTCTAGCTAAAACATTTTATCGCTATAACAATTCCGAGATGCTGACAATGTGGTCATTATCCCTACCGCAGGTAGCAGCCACACTAGCAGCCACATTAGTTGCCTATCAATCTGTAAATCCTGCTGGTGAGAGGCTAATTAATGAGGGTGTCTTAAATAGTGTTATTGTCCTGATGTTGGTTACTGCTATCATGGGTCCAATAATTACAGCTAAGGTTGCGAGGTCTTTACAAGTCGTCCCGTCCTCGGAATGGAAAGCAGATAGTCTATCGGTGTGGTGGGAATCTCAAGAGCAAATAGAGCCACCAGAGACAGCAGACAACCGTTTGCAACAAGATTACCCGCCATTTATTGTTGTAGTTCCCATTTATAACCCGCTGACGCAACGTTATTTGCTGGAAATGGCAGCACTTATAGCCCGTCATGAATCTGGACAGATTATGCCTTTAGCTATTACTAAAGCCCATCTGAATATGGATGATCCACAATTAGTAACGGCACTAGCACAAAGTCAGGAAAGATTGAGGTTGGCTTCCGAAATTAGTCAAGAATTTAACGTCCAAGCATCACCGACTATTCGGATTGATGATAATGTCGCTTTGGGGATTAGTCACGCCAGTCGGGAACATAATGCTAGTTTAGTGGTGATGGGTTGGGGAAATACCGGGAATTTCCGCGCCCGTTTATTTGGTAGTCTCATTGATCAGGTTTTCTGGTCTTCTCATTGTCCGGTAGCGGTAACACGCCTGTTAAAAAGTCCGACAGAAATCAGACGCATTCTTGTTCCTGTTGGTGACTTAATGAGGGTGACTATCGGGACTATCAGATTTGCCCAAATTTTAGCTGATGCTAATCAAGCTGAGGTTGTGCTGTTGCACGTGAGCAATGCCTACGGCGGGACAAGGCAAAGTCTCATGGCTAATGAGCAGGTTACACACTTTACTTCTCAATTGTCTGCTATTGCTAATCAAGGTAAGTTACAAGTCAATACAAATATTTTAACAATTGGTGGTGATGATATTGCCAAAGTCATTATTGAGCAAGCGCAGGCATTTGACTTAGTGGTTTTGCGTTCTGTCCGCTATCGCACCGCTGGAGGATTAGCCGTTAGTGAAGTGACAACCCAAGTGATTAACAATTTGAAATGTTCGATTGTCATGCTGGGAGAACCTCAATAATACCCGTAATTCCCTCCTCTGACCCAAAAAAAGGCTCGATATTTGGGACAAAGACTAATGGCAATGGCCAGTTAGAGTTATTTAGACGAATATCTAGAACTAAAGTTAAATAGACGCTAAAATCGATCCAGCCTGTGTATTTTCGTGGTTTTGACCCAGATAAATCAGAGCGCGGTTCACTGCATAAATCCCCATTGTCAACGTCCCTATCCTCAACCTTGGGGAAACAAATTCTGTAACAGTTGTGGCGCACCGCTGCATCTGTTAGATCGCTATTTCTCTCTTAAACCTCTCGGCGCGGGAGGATTTGCCCAAATTTACACAATTTGGGATGAAAAGACACAGACAGAAAAAGTGCTGAAGGTGCTGGTAGAGACTTCACCCAAGGCCCTGGAATTATTCATTCAAGAAGCGGAAGTTTTAAGTAGTTTCCGCAATTCTGGTGTACCTAAAGTTGATGCTGATGGATATTTTCAAGTTAACTTAATTAATCCTAAACCCCATCAATTACCTTGTTTGGTAATGGAAAAGATTAATGGCTACACTTTAGAGGAAGTATTAATAAATTCTCCTCAAGGTTGTTCCGAAGATTTGGTAGTCGGTTGGTTTATTCAAGCTGTGTTGATTTTACAGGAGTTACATAAACGCCAAATTATTCACCGCGATATAAAACCTTCTAACTTAATGTTACGGACTTCTACGCCAGTATCTCCTGCCAAAAGTGATCAATTGGTGCTAATTGATTTTGGCGGTGCTAAACAATTTAATGGGTCAGTTTTGCGATCGCACCCCACATCTACACGCTTGTACTCTTCCGGTTATAGTCCCCAAGAACAAATTCGCGGCGGTAATATTGGACCATCGGCAGATTTTTATGCCTTGGGACGAACAATGATTCAACTACTTACCGCCAAATATCCATCCGAATTGGAAGATAGTTTAACTGGAAAATTGCGTTGGCGGAATTATCGGCAAATTAAACCAGAGTTAGCGGATTTAATTGATGAAATGGTAGAAGATGATGTGCGATTACGTCCAGCTAACGCAGCTATTATACATAAACGGTTATTAAGTATCGCTTCCCCATCTCCACAACTAGGTTTATTCAGTAGTACGGGTAAATCTGTTGTTCAATCAATCACTGAATTTACCCAAGCTATAGGTAATACTACTTTATTAATAATTCAGGGAATATACAAATTTTTATCCGCTTGTTTGGCGACTATTTGGGTAATGATTTTGACGAGTATCTGTGCGGGAATCGGGACTATGATTGGGTTTTTCCTAGCTTACCATACCAGTTTAGGCGATCGCTGGCTAGAATTACTAGCCTATCAATTCCCCACATTAGTCAAAAATCAACCTTATATAGCCGCAGAAACCATACTGTATGGTTTTGCCGGTTTGGGAACAGGTTGGGGATTAACCTTATCAGGTTGTTTTGGACAAAAGCGGCGGTTTCTCATCACAGCCTTAATGGGCTTAATTGGCTACAGTTTAGGCTGGATAGCTTGTCAATTCATCACTACACCAAATCCGGCTGAAAGCTTAGTAACATGGATTTTAATCTCACTTCCCCTATTAACCCTTGGCTTAGGTCTTCGCAGTCATCAAATCGCCTACGCAGTCATTGCAGGTTTAGGTAGCGCCAACCTCATAGCCATTCTCGTGCGTTTAGGATTGGGACTACATTTATTCCATTTTTCCAGTCAACCACAAGGGCTGGATATATTTTCACCCATAGGTTTTTTTAGTTTAGTAAGTATCTTAATCAGCTTTTCCTTAAGTATAACCCATTACCTCATTGTCCCCTGCTTACGTCGGCTAGGTTGGCGTTGACAATTAAAAATTCGGGATTAGAAATTGGGTATTTTATTTTTTGTAATCCTCTGAGTGGAATATCTTTATCTAAAATTGATACATAACAATATTATAGTATTATACTAAGTAAAGATAATATCCTAAAAACAGAGTTTTTTGCCCAGTTCATCACTAATATGAGTAATACCAACTTTTGGAAACCTGCTTACCAGCTATTCAAACCAGAAGAACCACTAGCTACATCTGAGGACTTGCAACATTTTTATGTCTCCAGAGATAATAGTCCTGTAGATCAGCTTGTTAGCTTATTGGAAATGGAAGATGATCCAGTAAAATTTTTACTTGCAGGTCATCGAGGTGGCGGAAAAACTACTGAACTGCGACGACTAGAACAAAAATTAGCGAATACACATACTGTTATTTGGATAGATACCCAAACAGCCTTAGATAGATATAACATTGGCTATGCTGAAGTTGTAGTTTTGATTGGTTTGCAAATTGCACAGCAAGCTATTAAATCTAATTGGTTATTTAAAAAAGATAAATTATTAACAAGATTACAGGACGCACTCAAGACAGTAGTTTATCAAGATAAAGGTACTCATACTGAAGGTTTGGGAATGCCAGAATTTATCGAAAAAGCAGGATTAATTCTCAAACGTGGCTTAACCAGAGAAATCACTAAAACCGTTAATGTCCGTCCGAAATTAACTGAAATTATTGATAGCGTTAATGAGATTATTCTCACTGCTGAAAAAGAAAATAAACAAAAATTATTTATTATTGTTGATGGACTAGATAGACATGATTTAGTTACAGCCTTAGATATGTTTTCCAGTTCATTGCTAACAGAATTAAGTTGTCATATTATCTATGCAATTCCCATTGCTTTGCGATATTCACCTAATTTTCGACAACCAATGGAAAGCTTTCAAAAATGTTTAGATTTGAATAATCCTCCCGTTTTTGAATGTGATCAGAATCTATGTCCTACAAATAACCCTGATCATATAGGCAGAAAGATTCTTCTAAATATAATTAATAAACGACTCGATAGCTTAGGCTATGATTATAAAGGTTTATTTACACCTGATGCTTTAGAACTGATTTGTGAAAAAAGCGGTGGTGTGATTCGAGATTTAGTGAGATTAGCGCGCACTGCTTGTGAAATTGGACTGCGAAAAAAATTGAAATTAATAGATTTGGAAACGGCAAAAGAAGCTGTGCAAGAAGTTCGCAGAGAATATAATTTAGATGATTACCAATATCCCGAAATTCATTCAGTACACAATACCGGGAAGTTAACCTCTAAAACCCATAGTTTACCACAAAAAGGCGAATTTATTATTTGTGATGAGCTTTTACAAAACAAATTCATCTTGGGTTATTACAATTCAAAAAAACAATCTTGGTTTGATATCAATCCTATTTTGATAGAAGATTTACAACGTTGGCAAGAGGCTAACAATTCTCTGTAAAAACGTGACTATTCTGGAAAGATTACTAACTATTAACTGGTGCTAACTATGCTTTCTGATGACTCCAATTATATTTTGAGTGAAGCTGATAAAGAAGAATTAGAAAAATTAGTCAGCATCTTAGAAATTTCCAGTGGAACAACAATTATTTTTGCCATTACTCCAGAGAGTAGTCCTCAACATTTGGTTGTAAAACAGCTAAAAGAAGACTTAAAAAATAGCGAAGAAAATTTTCACTTTCACAACTTTTTTTATAGTGAAAATTCTTTTCATAACTTCTTGTATAGTTTAGATGAAAATAAACAACCAGAGCGCAAATTAATAATGGCATTTGGTCTTGATCAATTGCCTACAGATAGATTGGTTAGAGAAATGCAGCGTTTAAACTTAGGACGAGAAGAGTTATTTGGTAGAAACTTAATATTAATTTTTTGGTTGAATCAAATTAACTTTCTCGATGAGTTTCGTCACCGTGCGCCGGATTTTTGGGATTGGCGAGAAAAGGTAGTACAATTTGAAACTCGTAATCCCTTACTTTATCCTTATTTAGAATGGCTAATTGCTGAAAACTCCTATCTCAAAATGAGTGGGGTAATGCAAGTAAATCGTCAAGTTGATATTTTCCTTGACCAGATTTATGTTTCCCTGCAAGCACAACGACGACAAGAAATCATTGATACTTCTGAAAGTAGAGAACTTGAAGCAGTAACTGTTTTAAAATCTCCCTCTAATTTTAGTAGAGTTAAAGGAACAGGAATTAATTTCGATGATAGGGATGAACCTGACTATTATCAACCTGTACGAGAAAAAACCATATCTATTTCTAGTACCAAAACCATTACAGAAAAAGTTGAATTATCCCAGGTAGTCAAAGCAAATTCTTACAGCGTAATTTTAGGCGCTCCTGGTGCGGGTAAAACTACTCTTTTACGTTATTTAGCTTTGCATTTTGCCACAGCTAAAAGAGAGGATTTAGAAACAGTAATTGCTGGAGACACAAAGGAAGATTTAGGAAAAACTCTCCTGCCTATTTTCTTTCGTATTGCTGATTATGCAGAGAAACTAAAACAACAACCAACTTTAACTTTAACTGAATATCTAGTCCAGTTTTATCGTCAGTGGGAAGCTCATTTTCAAACACAAAAAGAAATGGGAACTGAGGTAGCAGCATTTTTATTAGATGCTATGCGTCAAGGAAAATGCTTAATATTACTAGATGGTTTAGATGAAGTATTTGATCAAGAAAGTCGTAGAGAAATTGTAGAATCTATTAATCAGTTTGTTGATAAATTTCCCCATAATAAATACGTAATTACTAGCCGCATTGCTGGTTATCGTGATGTGCAACTAAGCAGCCGTTTTGCTGAATATATTATTGAAGATATGAGCAGCGAAAAGGTAGAACAGTTTTTATATCGCTGGTGTCGAACAGTAGAAAACGCACAACAACCAGATGCTAGTGAAGAACAAATAGAAAGAAAAGGTAATGAACAAGCAGCAAATATTTTAAACGCAGTTCAGGAAAATGAAGGTGTGAAGCGTTTAACAGCAAATCCACTATTATTAACTATTTTGGCACTGATTCACCGCAATGGGGAACGTTTACCTAACCGTCGGGTAAGGTTATATGAGTTAGCAGTGCAAACTTTGATAGAAGATTGGCAACTTAGTAAAAAATTACCAGATGCTCCGAAAGTCGTATTAAGAGAAACTGAAGTAGTAGAACTTTTAGCACCTTTAGCATATTGGATGCACGAAGAAAAGCCTTCTGGTTTAGTAACAGAGGCAGAAGTGCAACAGCAACTAGCAACCAAAATGGCGGAACTGAATGGTGCTGAACCAGAATCGGATTTAGTCCGTCAAGCTGTGGGAGAATTTCTGCGGAAAGTGCGAGAAACAACAGGTTTATTTGTGGAACGCGCACCTGGTGTTTATGGTTTTATGCACTTGACTTTTGAAGAATATTTTGCGGCTCGTTATATTGCAGATAATGACCAAAGTAAAATTCAAGAACTAATTCAACAACATCTCCATGAACCTCGCTGGAATGAGCCAATTTTGTTGTCTTTAGGGTATTATGGAATTCATCTACCTGGACAAGTTAAGAAATTAATAGATCAATTATTTAGTAATTTACAAGATTATCAACCTCTACTACAATATGGCGATATAAAAATAAAAACCTCTGTTGCTGATAATACAATTATTATTTACTTAAAAGCAGAAGATGATTCAGCAGAAATATTAAAGAATGTAGAATTTAATTTGCAAGATTTATTTTTTGCAGGACAAGTTATTGCTGAAGTTGAAGTTAGTAATATTTTCCGAAAAAATATTATTGAAAAATTAGTTATTACTTACATTGGTATAGATGATGATTTTGACAATGATCTAATTAAGCAACTCCTGCGAACACTACGAAAAGTTGAACTATTTTATCAAAAAGGTGAAGTCATAGCCAAATTAACAGCAGTAGCTAATGATGCAAATCTATCTCAAGAAATGCAGATTAAAGCAAAAACAGCTATTTTGTATGTTGCTTGCGGTCAATCATTAGGATTAGATAATTATGTAACAGAAATTGTTAATCAATTAGAACCTTCGCTTTTTGATAGTATTAGAAATTTGGTAAAAGAACTGGGTGAAGAAATGACACCTAGCCTAGAAATTAGCCGTCAATTTCATAATTATGATGAAAGTTGTCAAATGGCATTAATTTTTATCACTGCGATGTCTTATGTCAGGAAAGAAAATTATGATAAAGCTATTGAAATTTTTGAGTTATTAACTGAGGATGCAGATAGTATTTTTAGTCCTTACATAGTTTGGTCTGTAGCTAATTGTTATCAAGAAAAAGGTGAATTTGATAAAGCAATTGATTATTATCAAGAATGTTTTGAGAAATTAGCTCGATATATTGAACCTTCAGCTTTTATACTTTTTTGGAATAATCGAGGTGTTTGTCACAGATTACATGGAAAGTATGAAAAAGCTTTGGACTGTTTTATGCAAATGCTAACTATTAGCCAAGAAATTCATAAACCTAAAAGTGAATCATTGGCACTATATCACATAGGCAAAACTTATCAAAGTTGGGGTAAATACGAAGAAGCAATAAGTTATCACAAACAAAGTCGAGAAATTGATCAACAATTAGGTGAAGATAAAGGTGTAGCTAATCAGTGGTATTGCATAGGTGAATGTTATAGAGAATGGGGAAAATATCAGCAAGCTGTTGATTGTGAAAATCAAAATTTAGCTATTTGTCAGCAGTTGGATGACCAAGATAGAATTGCTAGTGCTTACTTTCAGTTAGGATGGATTTATCAAGGTTGGGGTAAATACGAACAAGGGATAAGTTACCACGAACAAAGTCGGGAACTTTATCAACAATTAGGTAAGGAAAAAAATGTTGCTAATCAGTGGTATAATCTGGCTGATTGTTATAGAGAATGGGGAAAATATCAGCAAGCTGTTGATTGTGAAAATCAAGATTTAGCTATTCGTCAGCAGTTGGATGACCAAGTTAATATTTCTAGGGCTTACTTTCAGCTAGGATGGATTTATCAAGATTGGGGTAAGTACGAACAAGCAATAAGTTACTACGAACAAATTCGGGAGATTTATCAACAATTAGGTAAAGAGAGTAATTTAGCTAATCAATGGTATAACTTGGCTAATTGCTATAGAGAATGGGGAAAATATCAGCAAGCTGTTGATTGTGAAAACCAAGATTTAGCTATTCGTCAGCAGTTGGATGAACAAGTCAATATTGCCAGAGCTTACTTTCAGCTAGGATGGATTTATCAAGGTTGGGGTAAATACGAACAGGCAATAAGTTACTACGAACAAAGTCGGGAACTTTATCAACAATTAGGTAAAGAGGAAACAGTATCTGACTTGTGGTATAATCTAGCTGATTGCTATAGAGAATGGGGAAAATATCAGCAAGCTGTTGATTGTGAAAATCAAGATTTAGCGATTCGTCAGCAGTTAGATGACCAAGTTAATATTGCTGATGCTTATAAACAGCTAGGAAGCATTTATCAAGGTTGGGGTAAATACGAACAAGCGATAAGTTACTATGAACAAAGTCGGGAACTTTATCAACAATTAGGTAAAGATAAGAATGTAGCTATACGGCTTCGACAAATGGCTTACTGTCAAATTTTATTAGCCAAAAATACCGCAAACACAACAGAAACTACTGAATTACTTAAACAAGCTGAGAAAAATATCCACCAAGCTATAGAAATCAATACTCTACGACAATATCAACAAAATATTGCTTACGATTACACTAAACTCAATTTACTTTATTCAGCACATCTACATCTTTTACCTATTGATAACTCTTCAATACCAGAAAAGATTGCTTTATTTGAGGAATCCTATTACAAAGGCTTTACTTATTTTGATGACCTGGGACAAATAGTAAATAAAGCCGAAGAGGCTTTAGGTATTGCTCGTGTTTACCTAGAGGTAGAAGTTCTACAAAATCTCAACCGTAGCGAAGAAATGGCTCAAGGATGTTTACAAATCTTTCAAGATTACAACCGCCGGAAATTGACAGCTTCATCATATAAGCTGTTAGGAGAAATTTACCTGAAACGAACACAGNTCAATTTAAAAATATGCTGAGAAACCTAACTATTCATAACTTTAAATCTTGGCAAAATACTGGACAAATGCCATTAGCATCCTTAACAGGATTATTTGGGAATAATAGTTCAGGAAAAACTGGAATTATTCAACTATTATTAATGCTGAAACAAACTGTTGAATCAGCAGACCCTCAACGAGTATTGCATACAGGAGATGAGCAAACTTATATTGATTTAGGGACAATTTATGATGTCATATATCAGCATCAAATTCCCGGAGAACTAGCTTTTTCTTTAACTTGGGACTTACCAGAATATCTGAATATTATTAATCCCGAAGGGGAATTAGATGATATTATATTTTCCATTCCATCTTTATCATTTAATGTCAACATTGCAGTTAAGTAGGTCAACAGGAAAATTTAAAGGTATGTAACGGTATGTAAAGTTGTCTCAATGCGATATTCTGATTGAGTTTCAGCCATTTTATAAAACGCAATACCCCTCATTTTTATTTTGTTCACCTACTTACAGCAGAAAATCTGGCTGTAAAAAGCATGACTTATAGTTTTGATTATGAAAATAAAAATTATCTGTTTGGAATCGAGCAACAAGATAATCAGAATCAAAGTGAATATAAATTATTATCTCAAGGTTACACTGTAAAGCACTTTAAAGGTAAAGCATGGCCACTACCAAAACCCATTAAAAGTTATGGGTTTCCAAATCAGATAAATTCCTATTATCAAAATACCGCTTTTTTGGCAGATTTTGTATTAGCCTTTGAAGGACTTTTTCAAAATATTTATTATCTTGGATCCTTGCGAGATTATCCACGTCGTAGCTACGTATGGGCTGGATATCAACCACAGGATGTAGGCAAAAAAGGAGAACAAGTTATTGCGGCTTTATTAGCTTCCAGAACCAGAGATAAAGAGAAAAAAATAGAACAGCGTGTAGCAGAATGGTTACGTCAATTAGGATTAATTTATGATTTTCAATTAAAACCAATTGCCGAAAATCGTCAAGAATATGAATTACGTGTGCGTCGCACTCCTACTTCTTCTGAAGTGTTAATTACAGATGTAGGTTTCGGTGTTTTTCAAATCTTACCAGTTTTAGTGCTTTGCTATTATGCACCCAAAGGTTCAACATTGATTTTTGAACAGCCAGAAATTCATTTACATCCATCAGTACAAGCCGGTTTAGCAGACGTATTTATTGATGTCATTAAAACTAGAAATATGCAAATAATTATCGAAACTCATAGTGAACATTTACTGCGGAGGTTACAAAGACGTATTGCTGAAGCTGAACTCCAAGAAAAAGACGCTGCATTGTACTTTTGTCAATTAAATGAACAAGGAAACTCCCAATTAATTCCTTTAGAATTAGATGCTTATGGCAATATTAATAATTGGCCTATAGGATTTTTTGGTGATGAAATGGGTGAATTACTAGCAATGACAGAAGCAGCTATCAAACGCCAAAAGGGGAGTCAGTCACAATAATCAGCTGAGTATGCTAAGTTAAAGATTGAAAACGGAACAGGGAACGGAGTGGGTAGGTGAAAACTTTAATCCAGATATTTTCGATATAGATGGAGTTAATGAAATGTTACAAGAATTGCAATGATCTACCAATATTCCCAATAATATTTACTTTGGTTTCATCTACCATGAAGGTTAACTGCAACGGACAACCGAAAATTCTCAATTCATCAGAGTTGAGGTAACTGTTTTCTAAGGGTTAATTAACTGAGTTTTCTGCATACCGCTTATTCCTATGATGCATTTTAAGTTTTCACCAAAAATTCTACAAAGGCTAGGAGAAGAACTCCTTCCAAATCCAGACCAAGGAATCATTGAATTGGTTAAGAACTCTTATGATGCTGATGCTACTGAATGCACAGTAGAAGTTGTCAAAATTAGCACCATAGGGGGATCAATTATTATTTCAGATAATGGTATTGGTATGGATGAAGATGCTATTAGTGAAGGATGGTTGGTGCTAGGACGCTCAAAAAAAGCCGTTCGTGAACTCACTCCGTTAGGTCGCTTACCTGTAGGTAATAAAGGATTAGGTAGATTAGCTGCTCTACAGCAAGGTTCTCAAGTAATTTTGAAAACTAGACCTCAATATCAGCCAGGAGTTGAATATTCTCTAACAATTAATTGGGATGATTTTCAAGAAGTTGATGTAGTTGAAGATGTGCCTTTTAATATCCAAAAAAATAGCACAGATAAACTGCATGGAACTGAAATTATAGTTAGTAATCTGAAAAATATATTCACAAAGCGCGATATTCAAAGACTCGCTAGGGAACTTTTATTATTAGCAGATCCATTTGATAACCATGCTGGTTTCCGTATTCAACTTATTGCTTCAGAATTTGCTGAGATTGAAAAACAAGTAAATAATTCTTACTTTGATGATGCTGAATATCATTTGAAAGCTAATATAAATGAAGGCGGTCTTGCTGAAGCAAGTTTGCTAGACTGGCAAGGAAATGTAATTTTTCATGCAGCGCATAGTGATCTTTCTCAAGAACCTTATAAAACACCTCGAACAGAACTTGAATTGTGGGTATTCTTGCTAAATCCTCAAAGTTTTTCAGCTAGAAATGCGTCTGTCTCCATCACACAAGTTAAAAAATGGCTTGCTCAAGCGGGAAATGTTCGTCTATACCACCGAGGACTGCGGGTGAAGCCTTATGGTGATCAAGACGATGATTGGTTGAGATTAAATTATGCACGATCTAGGAATCCAGAGGTACGTCCTTCAACAACAACAGTTATTGGTAGAGTAATTGTCAAAGACCCTGAAGATATGTTACTTCAGAAAACTGATAGACTTGGTTTTATTGAAAATGAAGCTTTTTTAGAGTTAAAACGCTTTGCAATTGATGTATTAGAATGGATGGCTAAAGAAAGGCTTAAAGTCACTGAAACGCACAGAGAAAAAGTTAAGAAACAAGTTCCTCGTGATATTACAGAAGCTAAAGCAAGAATCGAAGAAGTTATTGAAGCAGAAGTTCCTCAAGAATCTCGTCCTAAAGTTCGAGAGGTTGTTCAGCAATATGAAAATGTAACAGAACGTGAAACCAAGATATTACGTGAAGACCTTCAGCTTTATCGTAGTCTAGCTACAGCAGGAACAACAGCAGCAGTTTTTGCTCATGAATCTGGTAAACCATTGAATTTAATTGAAAGAGCAGCTAAGAGAATAGAAAAAATGGGTAAAAAATTTTTGGGGGAAAAATATGATGCTTATTTAGAAGAACCAGTAGCAATGCTTTATAAAGTTAAGTCATTCCTCCGCTTTTCTAATTTTCCACTGCATCTGTTAAAACGAGAAAAACGTCGTGTAGGTGCTGTAGATATCCATAGTGTTATTGACGATACTGTTGCACTTTTTCAAAGTTTTTTTGACGAAGGTAAAATTGAAGTTGTACAAGAGAAAGTTGATGGTAAACCTTGCATTTATGGAAGCGATGCTTTGTTAGAAGCAATTATTACAAATCTTTTGACAAATGCTATAAATGCTTTTAACGTTGAAGGTGGACGCATAGAAGGACGTAAAGTAATTATCAGAATTGAAATTGAAGAAAGTTATTTAATAATTAAAGTTTTAGATAATGGTTCAGGAATTCTGAATATAAAATTAGACGAAATTTGGCTACCTGGTAAAACAACTAGGGAAGGTGGTACAGGTTTAGGATTGACAATTGTTAGGGATTCTGTAACAGATCTTGGAGGAATGATAAAGGCCATTCCAAAAGGTGAATTAGGTGGAGCAGAATTTATTGTAAAAATAGCACTTATTGGAGGGTAAATTTTATGGACATAACACAAGATTTTAATGAACAAATAATTGCTATAGTTGATGATGACACCACACAATCTAAAGCAACAGCTTGGGAAATAGAGGACGCAGGTTATAAACCATTTTTATTAGACGAGGGACATTTTCACAATATCAATGAATTGGTATCACTTATTAGAGAAAATGCTCAAGGTGCTGTGTGTGATCACCGATTGAGTAATTCTGGATTTGCCAACTTTTATGGAGCAGAATTAGTTGCAGCTTTATATGACCTAAAATTTCCATCACTGTTGATAACTCAATACACAGAGATGGATACATCTTTTTCAATTAGAAAATGGAGACATAAAATACCTGTACTACTAAGTCGAGAAGAAGCTGATGCTTCAAGCATTGCTAAGGGAATAGAAATTTGTACCTCAGAACTTTGTGGTAAAATACCGAGTAACAGAAAAACTCGTAGAACAATAGTCAGGATTACTAATATTGATCAAGAATCTCATGAAAGTGTTATAGATGCATTTGTTCCCAGTTGGAATCCCCATAAGGCTGTTCGTTTTCCAGCTTCTCTGATTCCAGAAAATATTAGAGTTGTATTAAAACCAAATATCCGTTTATTTGCTCACGTAAACACAGGAGCAGAAAAATCTGATGATCTGTATTTTGAAAAATTTGAATTAGCACTTGAACCAGATGAAGATGATGGACTCGCCTGAACTAATTATTTTAGATGTTGGACATGGAAATTGTGCGTTAATCAGAGATGCAAAAGACGTAATCATTATTGACTGTCCACCTGGAGGTACGTTGGCAGAAACTCTTGAGCATCTATCTATTAAAGAAATTTTACATATCCTCATTTCCCATTCTGATGCAGATCATATTGGAGGTATGATTGACTTACTTGCAAATGAAGATATTAAAATTCACAATGTACACATCAACCCTGACGCAATTAAGAAAAGTGACATTTGGTTAGATTTACGTATTGCTTTACAAGACGCACGTAAACGGTTTGGAACTGTAATTTCTAAACTAACTACAACAGAGACGGGAAAGTTTAATATTGGCTCAGTCAATTTAGAAGTACTTGCACCAACCTATGAATTGATACTTGGTGGTGCTGGAGGAACAGATTTACAGGGACGGAAATTAACCTCTAATTCAATATCAGCCGTTATCGGTATAGTTCACAATTCCCACAGAGTGGCTATATTAGCAGGGGATATTGACAATGTGGGATTTGACAATCTCATTCAAGACCAAAATAGTTTGAATGCTGACATACTTGTTTTTCCTCATCATGGTGGAAGATCCGGTGGTGGAGATAGTAAAACTTTTGCCCAGCTATTTTGTAGTTTTATCCAACCAAAACTAATCATATTCTCAATAGATCGCAATCGCTTTAGCAATAATCCTCGTGTAGAAATAATAGAGGGATTGCGTTCTTCGGTACCAGATGCTCATATTTTATGTACTCAGTTATCTCAACAATGTGCTGCTAGTCTTCCTAGTTTAAAGCCTACACATTTAAATACATTTCCTGCCAAAGGGCTTATCAGTAATAGCTGTTGTGGAGGAACTATTGCTATTAAAATAGATGGTAGTATGACAACTTATGCTGAGATGGCTTTACATAAAGAATTTATTGTTAATCAAGTAACTAGCCCAATATGTCGAAAGTTTTTACCTATTGTTAAACTAGATAGCCCACCTATTTAATTACAATAATACTGGCTCTACCGCTCCCTTTATGATATTTTCGGCAAAATATTGCAAAACCCTTATTATGATTGAATTTGAGGTTTTAATAGTCTCAAAAATAGGCGATAGCGTACCCTTTCAAAAAACTCCTACTTACTTTTCTTCACACATTTTGGTTATCTCACGTCCACCTAGTTAACAGGTAACAGAAAAATCACTTATGTAATAAATTCTGTTGCATTACTTATCGCATCAAGTTATTCATAGCAATTCACCAGCATATTTTCCTAACCAAACCTGCAAAGCATTTTCGTCAATTTCCCCAGATGCTAAACCCTCCATCACTAATACTATCTCCGGCTCTGGTGCGTTAAAACCATGACCATTCAACCCCAAAAAAACATACATTGCCATAAAAGCTGTCCGCTTATCGCCATCCCCAAAAGGATGATTTTTACACAAAGCAAAACCATAAGCCGCTGCTAATTCCAGGAGCGAAACTCCCGGCTGATAGGAAAACTGATGCCGGGGATGGGTTAAACTTGCTGCTAATAACCGGCTATCTCTCACCCCAGATAACCCACCATACTGAGAAATCAAATCCTTATGGATAGCAAGCACCATCTGTTCAGTTAGCCAGGTCGGTTCATTCACCAAACACCTCGCGCCGTGGGGTTTCTGACTTAGCGAGTTCCTTCAATCCCTGACGAAACTTCTGGCTACCTTGCCGATAAATATCCATTGCTTTCTCAAACTCAGGATCATAAGGACTTAGCTGGAGTCCATGTTCAGTTTCCGTCACAAATACGGTATCTCCTTCAGAAAGATTGAGTTTTTCCAACAACTCCTTAGAAAAAGTCACCCCTACTGAATTACCAATTTTGCGTAACTTTAAGGTTTGGATCATTAAACTTTCGCCAATGTAATTACGAGTGTAACTACTATCTTAGCCTTAAATTCCCACTCTGCAACTCCCTATGGCTTATGCCATGCTCTGCTATCGGGAGCTACGGTGTACACACAAGCCTGGCGAGGAAAGCAACTCAAAAATGTGACCCATGGATCACATTTTTCCTCAAAACTTCGGCAACACCAACCTCCCCTACTTATCCGAACATCTTAAACAATCACAATTGGAGGATTGATAATGCGTTACGCAATTATTATTGAAAAAGCTCGAGACAACTACTCTGCTTACGTACCTGACTTACCTGGATGTGTGACTGTTGGTGACACAATAGAAGAAATTAAACAAAACATTCAAGAAGCAATTGCTTTTCACTTAGAAGCATTAATAGAAGATGGTTATAGCTACTCAAGTTAAAAGATTCAATGCCTTTATTACCGCCCGTGCCGCTTCCCTCTCAGCACGCTTTGTGTCTGAGTTTCCCACTTACCGCGAGGTCTTATGACAAAAATTCGTACTATGGTTCTTCAATTTCTAACGGGTAAATGGGTAGTTTGAGCGAAGGGCTACCCATTTTGCCGAACGCAGCATGAGTACATTGGTACTTCCCCAAGGTTTTATGATCAAGCTTTAAATAGGGTAGGTGACGATGATGTTTAAATATCTACTTTTAGAAGACTTAGGCATATTCTCAAGATTAGAATGGCAGAAACATCAAAAAATTAACATTATTATTGGTGAAAACGATACAGGTAAAACCTATATTCTGAAAATGCTCTATTGCATTGCCAAAAGTCTCGAAGAATATACTAAACGTGCTGAAGCTGACAATAAAAGCTGGAAAGAAATTTTGGCTGAAAAAATACTTTGGGTTTACCAACCAAGCAAAAAGAAACGTATATTAACTACATTAATTCGTAATAAAACAATTAAACCTGTAACTGTTCACACTCCCCCACTAAAAAGGAATTAGGAAGTAACAGGGATAGGAG
>NZ_VIKX01000220.1 GCF_009711935.1 Dolichospermum sp. UHCC 0259
GTAAAGGATTCACAGAATTAACACACTAGAGTGCTGCCATTTCCGCAGAAATGGAGTATCGTATTAATTTTATCATTTATGCTATCAGTAGCTTAGGTAACTTAATTGGTAGTATTTTCAGTTTATTCCTATTTTACCGGACAGGTTACACTTTTACAGGCTGGTCATGGAATGCAGCTTTAGTAGTTTTAGGCTTTTTTACCCTATTACAAGGCTTTTCTGCTACTTTCCTAGCTCCTAACTTAAATCAGATTGTGCGCCATGTCCAAGAAGGGACTTTAGACTTTGTATTATTAAAACCTATTCGTAGTCAGTTTTGGTTATCTCTTCATACCATTTCCCCCTGGGGAATACCAGATTTAATCTTTGGACTATTGATCATTGCCTATGCTGGTACAAAACTTAACTTAGGAATTGACAAATACTTACTGACGATCTTTCCGTTGACTTGCGGTTTAGTTATTCTTTATAGCTTGTGGTTTATACTAGGAGCGACTAGCATTTGGTTCGTGAAAATATATAATATTACTGAAGTATTACGAGGAGTTTTAGAGGCTGGAAGATACCCAATAACGGGTTATCCTGCTGCTTATCGTTTTTTCTTTACCTTCGTAGTACCAGTAGCTTTTTTAACTACAATTCCCGCCCAAGCTATGTTAGGTCAAATTCAATTTACCTGGTTATTGGGTGCAGGACTATTAGCTTTGATCTTGTTTTTCATTTCTACTCAGTTTTGGCGGTTTGCTCTCCGTTTTTATACTAGTGCTTCCAGTTAATTGGACACCAGCAAGAATTAAGATCCCCGACTTCTGTTGTCATCGTCTCCAGAAATTGTGACTTATCCTTAGAAGCCAGGGATTTGGGAAACCTAACGATTACAACATATCTGGATTTTCACCCAATTCTCGTAATCTAGCAGCCAACCTATCTGCTTTTGCCTTAGCTGCTTCTGCTTGAGATTTAGCTATTTCTGCTTGGGATTTAGCTGCTTCTGCTTGAGATTTAGCTGCTTCCTCTGGCAATAAAACTAAATTACCAGCAGCATCATAAAACCGCACCCAAATTGTAGTTTCCCTTTCTACCGTTCCTTCCCAAGTTCCCAACCATAAACCTAAACGTCTACTCCATAGCCAACCATGTTCATTGGGAATTAACGGCTGGTACTTTTGGTTATCATCTAAATGCCATCCTTGTAAAGAATGAGGATTAAATGGATCATAGACAAAATAATCCGAGGTACGAAAAGTCTGTTCATAAAGGTCTTTTTTAATGCCTTTATCTATTGCTGCTGTAGAAGGTGACATTAATTCCACAATTACATCAGGATAGCGACCATTTTCGTCCCAAACCACCCAACCTTGTCGAGTGTTAGTACCATCAACATTGAGAACAACAAAGAAATCAGGACCACGAAAATCACGATTGCGAACCTGGGCGCTGCTGTAATAAATAAACATATTACCCCCAGTAAAATAATCATTGCGATCGCACCAAAGCTGCTGCAATGATCGGATAAGGACATTCATTCCAGTCCGGTGTCTATATGATTCCAAGGGTTCACCATCATCAAATATTAAATCTGTTGGCGGGTTATGGGTTTCACCATCGTCAAACACAAAATGTGTGGATGAGTCTTCCCTGTCAACAATGGCTAGATTCTTTTCGGTAGTCATGAGTGATTATCGCCTTTTTCATCAAGCCTAAACTTCTATAATAATCTTCTTGGAGCTTAGTAAATTAAAATGTACAAATAAGAAATATAGCGGTATGCACTTGAGTGAGATACAATCAGCAAATCTTAAAACCTGCAGGGGCGGGGAAACCCCGCCCTCAATTGTATTGAGTCCGAACGATAACCGCTATAGTTACAAATTCTCCTTAACCCAACTCCTAAAATTCCGCATAGCCTGACTTCTCCCAATAGTTAAACACTGCCGTACATATTCATTAACTAATTCAATAATGGGAATATTCGGAAAATTAGGACTAAATGAAGATTTTATATATTTTCCTGACTGTAACAAGAAAATCTCCAAACCTTGTTGTTGATATCGCCACAGTTCAGGAACTCCCAAAATTTCATAATTCTCAAATCGAGTCCGAGAAGTAATATCAATTTCAATGGCTAAATCTGGTGGTGGATCTATATTTAAATCAATCCGATTTTTGCCAATTACAGCAGCTTGATTTTGAATATAAAAACTGGTATCTGGTTCTACAGCTTGCCGCATTCTTTCATTTTTAAGTGTCGTCGAACCAAAAGGTTCACAATCAATTTGGAGTTTATCTAATAAAAGTTTAACTAAATCACCAAGAAGTTCTTTATCTTTTTCATGTTCAGGTAAAGGAACCATAATTTCTAACCAACCATCACTATAAGAAATACGCGCTGCACGTCTTTCTCCCATTTCCTCCAAAATCTTTTCTAACTGCTGCCAACTAATATCCTTGAGTAACATTTGTTGACCTGGATTGACAATAATTTGTTGCAGTTCTAAAAGCATATCGCCTCAAAGATTATCCAAGTTTTTAAGAATTATCTTTCTTTATAATATGACCATTCACCGCACAATTGATATTTCCTGTAAAATTAACATCAAAAGAACCGTTAAACAGGAGAAACCAGGCGTGCCTACACTCGGTGTTAATATTGACCATATCGCTACCATTCGTCAAGCACGGCGGACAGTAGAACCAGACCCCATAGCAGCAGCAGTATTAGCAGAATTAGCAGGTGCTGATGGCATTACCGCCCATTTACGCGAAGATAGAAGACATATTCAAGATCGAGACGTGCGGCTATTGCGGCAAACAGTGAGAACCCATTTAAACTTAGAAATGGCAGCAACCTCAGAAATGTTAGCGATCGCTCTCGATATCAAACCCGATTATGTTACCCTAGTCCCAGAAAAACGGGAAGAGGTAACAACAGAAGGTGGTTTAAATATTGTCGGACAAATTGCTAGAATAGGGGAGATAGTTGATAAATTGCAAAACGCCGGCATTCCCGTCAGTTTGTTTATTGATGCCGAACCACCACAAATTGAGGCATCTGTCAAGGTAAAAGCCAAATTTATTGAACTACATACAGGACAATATGCGGAAGCCAAAGACGAAACAACTCGCCAAAAAGAACTAGCTTTATTAGCCCAAGGCTGTGAACAAGCCATTAAAGCTGGGTTGCGCGTGAATGCCGGTCATGGACTCACTTACTGGAACGTTTACCCCATTGCCGCCCTTCCAGGCATGGAAGAACTTAATATTGGTCATACTATCATCAGTCGGGCAGCTTTAGTCGGTATGGAAAGAGCAGTCCGGGAAATGAAAGAGGCAATGCGGGGTAATTGGTAATTGGTGATTATAAAAATTACTCCCCAGTCCCCAGTCCCCAGTCCCCAGTCCCCAATCTCCATTCCTAGAGGGGTTGTAGCTGCGTAATTCCAGAAAATTAGAGTCAAATTTGGAAACTTCAAACTACTATGACCTCTCAACAGTCTAACAACCTACCCTTATGGGTACAAGATAGAGCTAAAGTAATCGCAGCCAGCACTGATGCTCAATGGCGTAATCAAAAACCCCCTGACTATAGCTGTTCTCAGCAAAACCTAGCGAAAGAGAGTATTCACCATCATCTCGAAGGTACACTAGAAGCTATAGTGGAAAATCTCGTAAGAACCTTTGAAATGGAAGTGTCATGGAAAACTAACCCCGCACAGTGGTTATCTATCGTCAATGACAAATTCCGGGTAACAAGCAATGGTAGTCCAGAATACACCGCTGCTGAGTTAGGTAAATCAGGTACTTATAATTTATTTATGGCTGATTCCGAACATTACAAAGCTTCAGAGGAAAGTTTTGAATCTTCCCATGATATCTTTCATAGTACCTTCCCCCAAGGTTTCCCCTGGGAAGTGTTAGCGGTTTATTCTGGTCCACCGAATGTTACATTTAAATGGAGACACTGGGGACATTTTCAGGGTAAATATAAAGATTATGCACCCACAGGGAAAACAGTAGAAATTATCGGTATGAGTGTTGCTCATGTCACCGAAGATTTAAAAATTGTTTCCTTAGAACACTATTTTGATAATGCCCTATTCTTAGAAAGCCTGACAGCAGGTGGCAAACTAGAAAATAGTGAAAATAAGGGCAGTGGTTGTCCTTTTGGTTCTTGGTTTAAGGGATTGAAGAAAAGTTAATTACTCAGGGTACAGATTCAACACTCTAGCTTAAAATTATAGCAGATCCCCGACTTCTGCTTTCATGATTTCCAGAAATTAGGACTTACGCAACTGGCACATTGGTAGGGTGCGTCAGATATCAACAATCTGTTTATTTGCAGTATTTATGCAGTCTGACGCACTCTACAACAGATTTTTAGGTGCGTCAGATATCAGTAATCTGTTTGTTTGCGGGATTTATGCAATCTGACGCACCCTACAACAGATTTTTAGTGTGACACTTGCGTAAGTCTTATAAATGATGAATTAATACTAGAAGTCGGGGATCTTACCGCCGTACCCTAAAATTATAGATTAGTCAGCAAGCAAAGACAATGAAAACATACTATTACGTTTTGGCCAGTCAACACTTTCTTATGGAAGAAGAACCGATAGAAGAAGTTCTCAAAGAACGGACTCGTAACTATCATGAACAAGAAAAAGAAATTGATTTTTGGTTGATTAAGCAACCCGCTTTTTTAGAAGCAGTAGAAATGAAAGATATTAAAAAGAAATGTCCCCAACCTGCGGCAGCGATTATTTCCACCAATGCCCAATTTATTACCTGGCTAAAACTGCGCTTAGAGTATGTGATTACTGGTGAATTTTCCGCCCCTTCTGATAGCATACCCAATCCCTTAGCATCTCTCAGTACAGTTTCTTAATAGGGAACAGGGAACAGGGAATAGGGAACAGGGAAGAAAGAGTTTACCAATTACCAATTACCAATTACCAATTACCAATTACCAATTACCAATTACCAATCACCAATTACCAATTACCAATTACCAATTTATGCAAATATTAAAAATCTTGCCAAGTGTGTTATTACTATCAGTATTCCCTTTAATTAGCAATATTAATCCTGTGATTGCTCAACAAAATCTTGCTAATTGTCAACAACCAAATCAGGGGGAATATCTATTATTAGTGATAAGTCCCACAACTGAAAATCAAAAACAGTTGCGTAGTGCATTACCGACTGAATTAAAAACAGTTATTTGTAAATATAACAATCAAACAGTAACCCGGATTGGTGGTTTTAAAAAGATTGATGATGCCAATCGTTGGGCAAGGTATATTCAGAATATAGTTGGTTTGTCTGCCATTATTACCACTCGCGCTACACAACAAGCACCTCAACAAGCACCTCAACAAACGCCTCAACAAGCACCTCAACAAATACCACAGACAACTGCAAAAGTAACAACTGCAAAAATCAGCTACAACCCCAAAATATTAGGGGAAGGTTATGCAATTCTGGTTGATTATTTCAACCGTCCAGAAATGGTTAGTAGTTTGCAAAAATCCGTAGGAGGTGATGTAGGTTTTGTTTCCTATGGACAACGCCCTTACCTATTGGCAGTTTATACTACCAACCAAAAAGAAGCATACAATACATTAAAAAAACTTAGCGAAAGCGGATTTGTAGCTATTTTAGTTGATAGTCGTAAAGTAGTATTACTACGCTCAAATGTCCGTTAAAAGTTATTTAACAACTGACAACTGACAACTGATTAATATACAGCCCGTGCTAACCAAGAAATAGCTATACCTAAAACCGAACCAGCGATAACTTGAACTGGTGTATGTCCTAATAATTCCTTGAGACGGTCTTGAAAAAAGTCCGGTTTTTCATGGAATAATTCATCAATCATTTGATTGAGTATTTTTGCTTGCTTGCCGGCAGCTTGACGCACTCCAGCGGCATCGTACATAACGATGATAGCAAAAACTGTAGCTAGAGCAAATTCTGGGGATGCCCAACCTAAAGTTTGACCTAAACCGTCTGCTAGGGCTGTTACTAGGGCTGAATGGGCGCTGGGCATACCTCCAGTAGTCACTAAAACACGCACGTTGAACTTGCGATGTTTAACTAGCTCAACGATAAGCTTTAATCCTTGAGCTACAAAACAAGCTACAAGAGCAACCAGCAGCACGCGGTTGTTGATAATTTCGCCTATGTCCTGCATGGTATTTTGGTGAAGTTAGTAAGTGTGAGTAGTGGTTGTATGGAGGAAAACGTCAGGAGAAGCCAAAATTTAGCCAAAATCCCAAATTAGGCTTAGTGATTACGACTGGTGATAAAGTGGGCGAGCGCTTGCAAAGGAATGGCTTTTTCACCATAGGATTCTAATTCAGCACAAGCTTCAGCAACCAGTTGTTGGGCTTTGGCGCGAGATTCGTCAATTCCCCACAGACTAGGATAGGTAACTTTCTGGGCTGTGAGGTCTTTCCCCGCGGTTTTACCCAACTGCTCTTGGGTAGCGGTGATATCTAGAATATCATCAATGATTTGGAAAGCCAGACCAATATTTTGAGAATAACGAGTTAATTTTTGCACATCTTCAGCGGATGCACCAGCAATAATTCCCCCACAAACTACGCAAGCTTCTAACAGGGCTGCTGTTTTATGATTATGAATAAAATTCAGGGTTTCTAAGGAAATATCGGGTTTACCTTCGGATTCTAAATCTACCACTTGACCACCGACTAAGCCAGCCGCGCCTAGTGCTTTACCCAGACGAATGATGACTTGTAATACTCTATCTCTGGGTACATTTGTAGGAGTTTGGGCTGCTACGTGTTCAAAGGCTAAAGCTAATAAACCATCTCCTGCCAAAATAGCAACATCTTCACCATAGACTTTATGATTTGTGAGTTTACCGCGACGATAATCATCGTTATCCATTGCGGGTAAATCATCATGAATCAATGACATGGTATGAATCATTTCTACGGCACAAGCTGTAGGCATGGCCATTTCTATTGTGCCACCAATCATGTCGGCAGTAGCGAGACAGAGAATAGGACGAACTCGTTTACCTCCAGCTAAGAGTGAGTAGCGCATGGCTTCATAAATCTTTTCTGGATAGACGACGGTAATGGAATTATCCAAAGCCTGTTCGCAAAGCTGTTGTCGTTCTTTGAGATAGGTAGCGAGGTTAAAACTAGCTGATTCTGATTTTTTGGGGGTTTCCAATCTTTTATCCGTTGCTACCATGCTTTGTATTCCTCTTGACTTTTGAAAATATTGGGTTGTTTGTGGTTCCGGCGGAGCGCTTCGCTATCTGTGTACCAATTTTACGGGGGTTTGGGGCGGAAACACTCACAGGATTTTAGATTTTGGATTGAAGAGTTAAAATTTAAACTCTCAAATGGTTTTAACGCCTCCGAACTCATTTGTGGATTCATCTAAAATCCCAAATTGATTACCTGTTTTGGTGAGGAATCATGAATATTCATAAAAATTATTTCTCAGTTGCTTGTTGTTTGTAAATAGCTAGAAACAGTATTTTGCAATAACATGGCTACTGTCATTGGACCAATACCACCGGGAACAGGGGTAATATATTCTGCCACATTAGCGATCGCTTCAAACTGAATATCACCAACTAATCGGCTTTTGCCATTGCTATCTGTCACCCGATTTATTCCCACATCTACCACAATTGCGCCCGGTTTTACCATCTGGGCATTAATCATTCCCGGAATGCCAGTAGCAGCAATGAGAATATCAGCATCTTTGGTAATATCTTGTAAATCCTGGGTTTTAGAATGGGCAATGGTAACTGTAGCATTAGCTTCTAGTAACATCAAAGCCATAGGTTTGCCTACTAAAATACTCCGGCCGACAACTACGGCTTTTTTGCCTTCTAAAGGAATTTTATATTCTGCTAACAATCGCATCACACCAGCAGGAGTACAACTGCGTAAACCGGTTTCACCTCGTACCAGTCGTCCTAAGTTCACGGGGTGGAGTCCATCAGCGTCTTTATCCGGGGCAATTTTATGTAATAGACTGACGGCATCTAAATGATTGGGAAGGGGTAACTGAACCAAAATCCCGTCTACTTGATCATCTTCGTTGAGTTGGGCAATTACTTCCTCTAATTCAGTTTGGCTGGTTTGGGCAGGAAAGTGTTTACCAAAAGAGGTAATCCCAACTTTAGCACAGGATTTCTCTTTGTTACGAACATAAGCGGCTGATGCTGGGTTATCTCCCACCATTAATACCGCTAATCCAGGCGATCGCCCAATTTTACCTTGTAATTTGGCAATTGTCTCACTAAGTTCTTGCTGAATTTTATCGGCTAATGCTTTACCATCAAGGATTTTCGCAATTTGTTTCATAAGGAATAGAGGACAGGTGAATAATATTCACCACTGACAACTGACAACTGACCAATGACCAATGACCACTGACAACTGACAACTGACCAATGACAACTCCATTTTCTCATTTTCCCAGTCACCTAAAATTTAATTTTTAAAGTAAAATACTTAATTGCTTTATCTCACCAATTTTCTAGAGACAAATTGTGTGAACATAAGCTAAATCGCATACCCCCAACCAGCTACCATCGTGCAAGATACCGACTCTATGAATGATATTGCTGCTGCACTCCAACAGCCGGCAGATTTAGACTTTGCATTGCCTGATCCAGAAGATGAACAAATTCCTGAGTCCGATTTTTTACAACAACTTGATGTAGCATGGCAGGTATGCGATCGCTTTGACTTGCAAACAGAAATTTGGCGTGGTCGCATTTTACGCTCTATTCGTGACCGTGAGAAAAAAGGCGGAGATGGACGTGGTACAGGCTTTCTCAAATGGCTTAAAGAACGAGAAATCAGCAAAACCCAGGCATACAGTTGGATTCAATTAGCCAATAGTGCTGATACTTTGATATCCGATGGCAAACTCAACCCAGATACAGTTAATAACTTCAGTAAACGGGCATTTGTAGAAACCGCCAAAGCCTCACCAGAAGTGCAACAGATGGTCAGTGAAGCCGCAGAAAAAGGCGATCGCATTACCCGCAGAGAAGTCCGCCAACTCAGCGACGAATGGACAGCCATGTCCTCAGAGTTATTACCAGAAGAAGTCAGGGAAAAAGCCGCAGATAACAGTCTGCCTCCGCGCTACATTGCCCCTCTGGTCAAGGAAATGGAAAAACTGCCCGAATTGCACCAAAAGGCATTACAAAGGGATATAGCCGCCAATCCTGACGTTGATACAGTTAAACAAGCCACATCAGAAGCCCGTCAATTAGCCAAGTACCTCAAATCTGCCGCCCAAGTGCAAGCCTTAATCGCTGAAGACGTAGATATTGAAACCGCATTAGAAGAAGCCCAGAGAGTCGGTTGTTTAAGTATTGCTGCTGACTTGGTAAATCAGGCATCACAAATTGAACAAACCATTGGCAAATTGTATATGACCTGGAAAAAAATCAGTAGTTTAGCAGATAGATTATATGTAGATACTGGTGCAAGTACACCCAATTTGCGATCGCTCCTCACCTGCATAGAACCACTAGGAGGAGAAATCATGGAACTGCAATTAAGCGGGACAATAGAACACACAATTAGATTACAGATTCAGGAAACGAGTTAAGTAATTGGTAATGGGTGATTGGTGATTGGTGATTGGTGATTGGTAATTAATCAAACTCCTTCCCAGTCCCCAGTCCCCAGTCCCCAGTCCCCAGTCCCCAGTCCCCAATCCCCAGTCTTACTGTGCTAATTCCTCCATTTTCTTCGCCAATTCCACATCCAAATTGCTGATAGCATTACCGATATCGTGGGTAATAAGATTAACCTGAACAGTATTATAAACATTGAACCATTCCGGGTGATGCCCAAGTTTTTCCGCGTGAACACCCGCACTAACCATCCAACCTAACGCCGTTGCAAAAGAGCTAAATTTATATTCTTTGTATAATTTGCCTTCTTTGATTTGCCATCCTGGTAAACTATTCAGGGCTAATGATAGTTCAGTTTCGCTTAATTTTTGTGCTGCCATTTTTCTCACCTACACAGAGATTTATAGATACTAATCCTATTTGATTATCATCTTTTTTGTGTGTTTGAGCTTCTATCTTTTGAGTAATATTCGTAGATATAGCAGATTCATAAGATCCTGATTCTGACAATTACAAGTTCCTATGAACTGCGTGGACGTTCAGGCATTTTTAAGTCATATAAAAATAAATGCAGAATTTCTAGTGGTGACATTGGGGAAGCATGAATCATTAAGTCATCATTACCTGGATGTAAATGAAATCGTTTTCCTTGATTGTCATTATTGTGTTCTGGTAAATTTAGATCAAAGCGTAAAAATTTAGTTGGGTTATCTTCTAAAAATCTAATCTCAAAGTCAAAAGCAATAATTTCAGCGGGTCTAATATTTTCATCCACTAAAATTGCAAAATCAAACCAGCAACCATCAAATCTTTCAAAATGGGGAATTTCTTTAAGTCGCTTAAAGTTTCTTTGTCCTCCAGTTATTTCAATAAGTCCTTTACTCTTTGGTGTCTTTTTGAGTAGTGCATGAATTTTAGAATAATATTCTTTGTTTAAAAGTTTATCATCACAGGCTTTTGTTAAACATCTCAAAATCTCACTTCGCAAGAAGTTAGCACTTTTCACTGTTAGGGGAGTCTTTTCTAATAATCGTGCTTGTACATTCTCACAAATTTGCTCCCAGTCACTCTTACTGCTCAAATTAAATCTCCCCTTTCCAGAAGGACAAGCCATTCAGCATATTCAGATTCAGGTGGTAAAGTTTGCGTTTCAGCCATTTCAATTATTTGAGAGTCAGTGTAACCTGACCATTCTTGAAGTGTCGCTAGTCTTTCCTGAATTTCTTCAAAACTGAGTAATTCTGTATCTTTTAAAAATGAATATACCCTAAAACCGAGCCAACTAACAATATTTGGAGCATAAGAAAACATAGTTTTTGCTGATTCTGGTGATAAAATCAGCACTAATCCACGTTTTCTCATCAAGGAACTTCTCATACAATCAAATTCATACCAATTATTTTTATTCCATTCTTCAAAGTTCCACAGAATTAAATAATCTTCAGTTGCATTAATAATTTTGTCTACTAAAGTATTAGTTTCAGAATTTGCAGAAAAGCATCCCACTTCACATTCTGCAAAAATGCTAAGTGTTTCTTGTAAATCATCAACTAATTGCTGACCATCTAAATTTGAAGTAATGAGTGCTGACCAAGTATTTCCTTCAATTGGCTGTGAACCAATTCTCTGTAAAAATTCATCAATAGAAACTGATTTACTTAAATTAATCATTTTAATTTTTTTAAACTAAATATTTGTTTATTTATGTTAGTAGTGGTTTAATAGCTGGATGAACTGCATAGCGTATTTTTGGATCTCTATATTCAAGAATTAGTCTTCTTACAAGTAATCTTAAGTCTTCTTCAGTTCTGGGAATAAATATTTCTTGCTTAATAATTTGCTTAAGAATATTCAACTCTGCATCGGAAACACCACGCAACTGATTGCTACTAAAAGACTCAACAGCCTTGACGAGTTGTTTTTCTCTTACCTCATCTTCACCTGACAAGTATGTTTCCTCAATTGAGGTTTGTATCAAATTAATGAAATCTCGTAAAACTCCACCAGAAAAGTAAATCAACGATTGAATTGCTGATTCTTCTATAAAATTTTCAGATGTTCTAGCTTTAATAATGTTTTCAAAAAAACTATAAGATTCAGAATCATTCTCTACATCAAAAAATGGCTGATAGCAAAAATAATCTAACTGTTCACTTACAGTATCACGGTAGTCACCATAAATTATAGTTAATGGACCGACTACGACTATTCCAGTACCCGCAGATGATATAGATTTGACATCCGTAGACACAAGTTGTATAAAAGTTTTAGAATCATATAATCTGTCTAGACCATCAATTAGAAAAACAATATTTCCATATATTTCTGATGTAGCTTTAACCAAATTATTAAATATTTCTAGCAACCGTATATTGATGCCGTATAGTTCAGATATATCTGTAATAATACCTTTATGTTTTACAGTTTTAAACGGCAGATTTATGAATATATTTTCTTCATAGCCATAGGCTAGTTCACGAATTTCTCTGATATATTTCTGGATATTTTCATCTTCACTATCTTTTAGAAGTTCAGCAAGTTGTAGACCTGCCATTGTAGTTAGAACTCCACTAGTTATTTTTGATACATCTGGATAAAAACTAACATCTAGATATATTGCATGAATATCTTCTATCTCATTAATTTGCTGACAAGCAACTAATAATTGAGTGGTTTTCCCAGATCCAATTCCTCCTAAAAGAAGATGTGAAGAAGACGGGCGCAAAGCTATACGATTTGAGATATTATCTACAAGTAATTTTCCTGGTGCGTGGACATAATAACCACTTTTAATTGCTTCTGATGGATTTGCTGCACCCTCAAAAGCTGCCATCCTTTCCCGAAAAAGCTTTAGTCGGTTTGACATATAACTTAAACTCTCTGTTTACGAAATTGTGTGTACTGTGAGAAATAGCTGAATATCTTTAATGACTATTATAAATATATAACAGTTTTATTTCTCACAACTCACTATTAAAACCGTCCATTTCCCTGAACAATGTGCTTCACCGTCGTCAAAGTCTCCAAACTGATAAATCCCCGGCGATGTCCTTTTTGATTGGACATTCCTAAAAATACAGCTTCTCCCCGTGAGGAGTGACGGAAAAAACGAGGGGAAGCATTTATGTAGGTGGAAGCACTATTTACTCCTAATGCAAATTGGCGACTTTCTTGGTAGGATTCTGTGACAATACTATCCGCATGACTGCTACTATATTGATTAATCCAAGCGATCGCACTTTCTAAACTATCTACTAACTTAAAAGCTACTGTTTTGGTTAAATAAGGTGTTCCCCATTCTTCATCTTTGGCTAATTGCAATTGAGGAAATGCTGCAACTAATTCTGCATCTCCTTTGAGTTGAAAACCTTTTTCTTTTAAACTACCCCACAGCACTGATAAGGAAGATGGCAAGGCTTGACGATGCACTAAAACTTTTTCAATGGCATTGACTTGATCTGGTTCGCCTTCATGGCTATCCATAATCATCCAGCGAATCATTTCTAAGCTACTATTAAGCGACCAATATAAGTAACAATTACCCATTGCTGATTTTAATACTGGGCAGGTTGCTTGTCTAACTACCTGTTGAATTAAACTGGAACGTCCATAGGGAATAACTAAACTTAAATACTGATCTTGGGTAACTAAATCTCGCACTGAAGCACCATGTTCAGCGGTGATTAATTCTACACAACCTGCGGGTAATCCGACTTTTGTAATGGCTGTTTGCAGGGCGTTAGCGATCGCCGTATTAGAATTACTAGCTTCCGTACTACCTTTAAGAATAATACTATTGCCCGTTTTTATGCAAAAACCAGCAGCGATCGCCCCCAAATCCGGGAAAGCCTCATAAATAAAGGCAATTACCCCCAAAGGCATCAATTGAGTATAGCTTTGAGAGTCTTCCTGTTGATAATCAGCAGTTCTCACCCGTCGTAAAGGATCAGATAATTCTCCCAATCGTTGCAGAATCTTAATCGTATTCTCCAACCGAGAGGGAGTTAGCTTCAACCAGTCCAAAATTAATTCGGGAACTGCCATTTCTCGACTTGCTTCTAAATCCAGAGTATTAGCTTCGAGAATCTCATCAAAATCACTTTCTATCGCTTGTGCCATTGCTAACACAGCGCGACTCCTATCTATCCCCTTAGTCGTTCCCAATTTTAAGGAAGCCTGAAAAGCGCGGTTAGCACTTGTCATAGGTTCGGGGTAATCATCAATCACTTCACCTGTCATGGAGTTAACGTCTGTAAGTAAGCCAGACCATTAGTGCTGGCAGAATTACCAATAGCACTGCTACAATTGCCCAAGCTATGATGTTGGAACTATTAGCTAATCGTAGGGCTAATGGTAGCCATATAATCACTAACACAAAAATAATGCTGAGTGCTATGGGCAAATAGTTTTGTCCTAATCGGGGTTGAACAATTTGCCAATTATTGCCTTTCCAGCGCCAAGCACGCTTGTAAGGATAAGTAGTAGAAAGTTGTTCCAATACATATCCATTTTCTTCGACAACAAAAATCTGCTGACAGCGATCGCATCCAAACGCTTCTGTAAGTGTAATGGGAACTAACTGTCCCTTGCGACGACAAGGACAAGCGTATTCCGTATTTAAATCAATTTTATCTGGTTTTTGAGGTTGCACAAGCGAGATAAATAACTTGGGCGGTTTTTTACATTATTCCCCAATTTTCCTGAAAATCAGCATGGGAAACCTGAAAATTACGTCTAATGATATAGCCGGGGAAATTTTCTCACAAACTCCCAACCTAAAAATCCATCATCTACCAATCTAGTAGAGATGGAAAATCTTTAGTTTTATTTTAACATATCAACTTTAACTAGAAAGCGGGTGATGGGATTCGAACCCACGACATCAACCTTGGCAAGGTTGCGCTCTACCACTGAGCTACACCCGCGAAATCACCAATAAACTTATTATTCCAGATATATTCTCAGTTGTCAACCCCTGAATTAAATTATTTTTAGAGGGGCAGAGAGCAGGGGTGCAGAGGAGCGGGGGAGCAGGAGGGGTGCAGGGGTGCAGGGGAGCGGGGGAGAGAAATATTCTTTTGCCTATTACCAATTACCAATTACCAATTACCAATTACCAATTACCAATCACTTATTACCCATCACCTATTACCCATTACCCACCACCCAATTAACTTGCTAAATTCGGGCGTAATTGGCGCATGAGACTAGCCATTTCTATAGCATTCATAGCATATTCCCAACCATGATTACTCTTGATTCCGGCTCGTTCTAGGGCTTGCTGCATGGTATCTGTGGTTAAAATGCCGAAAATCACCGGCACACCTGTTTGGAAACTAGCCGCAGCAATACCTTTAGAAACTTCTGACGATACATAATCAAAATGCGGTGTTTGTCCTTTAATGACTGCGCCGAGGCAAATTATGGCATCATAACGGCCAGACATTGCTAACTGACGGGCTACATTAGGAACTTCAAAACTACCAGGAACCCAAACATAGTCTACCTGCTGTCCTTCGGGTTCAGGATCTATACCATGACGTTTCAAGCAATCTTTACATCCTTCTACTAATTTCAAGGTAACAAGATCATTGAAGCGAGCGATGATCAATGCAAAGCGCAAAGACTCGGTGTGCTGAAAATTTCCTTCAAAAACTGCCATAACTGCCTCTAAATAAATTTAGATAGAATAACTGCTTTACTAATATACTTTTCTGCCAGCAAAACAGAAGAGCAGGAAAGCACAATCAGGAAAAAGTCGTTGAGAAAACAATACCTTCACAAAACTGAAAAAAAGCCCTGATTAGTAGGTTGGGTTGACGTAAGGAAACCCAACAAATGCTTTGGTTTGCGCTGTCGCTTAATCCAACCTACAAAAAATGGCGAAGATATTGAAAAAACAAAGTTTTTGCTTTTTGACTCTTTACTGAGCTTTTCTGCTCATTTACTGTGTATGGTAGGTGCTAGTGAACGGTTAAAACATTCAACTAAACCACAAAGAAGTTTAATATAGCAACCAACACAACTAACGCCGTCCAAATTCCTGAACCAACCCAGAGTAGTTTTTTAGATTCTACCCAGTTTTGAGGAGTAGCGTAAACAACAGGTACACCAATCACAAGCACGAAGGAGAACAGGACTAATGATATTAAAGCGATTTGAAATACTATGCTCATTTTGTTTTTCCCAACATAACTAAATCTTAGTTTTCCCAGAACTGCCGCTGTATAAACAGTTTAGGGTTTTCAGTGAACCTTATGAACTCATAAAGCATCGCCTGATCAATTAATATTTTACGTCTGGTTTGTAACAGTTGCTCACTTCTGATCTTCCAATCTGTTTTTTTCTTTCAGGGATTGGGGACTGGGGATTGGGGACTGGGGACTGGGGACTGGGGACTGGGAAAATGATTAAGATAGAAATTATATTCTCTGACTTCTACTTCCTTCCTTCTTCCTTCTGACTCCTGACTCCTGACTCCTGACTCCTGACTCCTGACTCCTATCTTAAAATATATGGATTTAATTCTTTGTCACACAACTGCGGATTTTGACGCTTTAGGGGCAGCGGTGGGGTTAACTTGTCTTAAACCAGGGAGTAAAATCGTCTTGACTGGGGGCGCACATCCTCCTGTGCGGGACTTTCTAGCGTTACATCGTGATGAGTACCCGTTGATTGAAAGACGTTCGGTAAATCCTGAAAAGATTCGCTCTTTAATGGTTGTGGATACTCAAAAGCGCGATCGCCTCGGTAAAGCCGCTATCTGGTTTGATTTACCCCATATCCAAGAAATCATCGTTTATGATCATCATCTTGGACAAAATAGAGACATTCCCAGCACCCAGTTATATATTGACGAAGTGGGCGCTACAACTACCTTAATGGTAGAAGAATTACAAAAAAATAATATTTCTTTAAATTCTGCCCAAGCAACCGTAATGGCTTTGGGTATTCATGTTGATACAGGTTCATTAACCTATAAACAATCTACAGCCAGAGACGCTTTAGCTTTAGCTTGGTTAATGCAGCAAGGGGCAAATTTATCAGTTATTTCTACTTATCGTGATCCTGGTTTATCACCACAACTACAACAATTATTAACTGAAGCTTTAGAAAATTTAGAATATCTTTGTTTACGAGGATATACCATTGCTTGGGTAACACTAAAAACCGATGGTTTTATCCCAGGTTTATCAAGTTTAGCCTCCGAAATTATTGATTTAACAGAAACCGATGCTGTACTATTAGCAAATGAATATCCTTTAGGTGAAGATGATTGGCGATTAACAATAATTGGGAGAACACAAATTCCCCAAACCAATCTTAATTCCTTATTTCAACCTCATGGTGGTGGAGGACATTCCCAAGCAGCATCTCTTAACCTCCGCACCACAGATTCCCAACCAATTTTACAACAATTATTAGATAGTTTAAAAGCCCAAATTCCCCATCCGCCTACAGCTAGAGATTTGATGTCTTCGCCAGTGCGAACAATTCGCCCCGAAACTACCATAGCCGAAGCACAGCGGATTTTATTACGTTATGGACATTCAGGTTTATCTATAGTTAATAACCAAGATTTATTAATTGGAATTATTTCCCGACGGGATTTAGATATTGCTTTACATCATGGGTTTAGTCATGCACCAGTTAAAGGTTATATGACAAATAATTTAAAGACAATTACCCCCGATACTTCTTTACCAGAAATTGAGTCTTTAATGGTGACTTATGATATTGGCAGATTACCAGTATTAGATCATGGGCAATTAGTTGGTATTGTCACCCGCACCGATATTTTAAGAGAATTACATCAACTGACAATTAAAAATTTAGAATCAACAATTGAAAATAATTCTCGAAATTTAGGACTTAATAATGAATTAGAAAAACGGCTGACTCCTCAACTTTGGCAATTACTTAGTATTGCATCTCAAGAAGCAGAAAAACGAGGTTGGCATCTTTATTTAGTTGGTGGTGCTGTCCGTGATTTGCTATTAGCAGAAGCGGAAACTCGCAACTTGATGATTAATGATATTGATTTAGTAGTTGATGGTTTTCATAAAACCGCAGATGTGGGTGCAGGTGTAGAATTAGCTAAAGCCTTACAGCAAATTTATCCAAATGCCAGATTAGAAATTCATGGTGCATTTCAAACTGCGGCTTTATTATGGCATAAAGATTTAGTATTAGACTCATTATGGGTAGATATTGCCACAGCCAGAACTGAGTTTTATCCTTATCCAGCAGCAAATCCAGAGGTTGAGGCTAGTTCTATTCGGCAAGATTTATATCGGCGAGATTTTACGATTAATGCGATGGCTTTGAGGTTAACTTCTCCTCGTGCTGGTGAATTATTAGATTTTTTTGGTGGTTTTATAGATTTACAAAATCAGCAAGTTCGGATTTTACACGCTAATAGTTTTATTGAAGATCCAACTCGGATTTATCGCGGTGTGCGGTTTGCAGTGCGCTTTGGATTTGATATAGAACCACAAACAGAAACATATATTCGTTATGCTATAAATAGCGGAGTTTATGATCGAACAAGTCAAGAAAATAGTAAAACTCCAGCTTTGCAAACTCGGTTAAAAACCGAATTAAAATATATATTAGCAGCAGATTATTGGCAATCAGCTTTAGAATTACTGGATAATTTAGGAGCTTTACAATGTATTCACCCTACCTTAAAATTAGATTCAGAACTTAGCCGACAATTTAATTTATTAAAACACTGTTTAAGGAAATTTGACCAAAAACAAACTTTAATAAATTGGCAAATGCGTTTAGAAGTATTAATTGCCTATTTACAACCAGAATATCGCAGGAAAGTAGCTAAAAATCTCCAATTAACTGATGATAGTATTATCAGATTAGATAAATTATCTCAAATTGAATTTGAAGTAATTACATTATTACCGACTTTTGAAAAACCTAGTCAAACTCTCTATTTACTCAGAAAATATGATTTGCAAACTTTAATTTTAATTGCTTTACACAGTCCCCGCAAAATCAGAAGACGCATTTGGCAATATTTAACAAATTGGGGAACTATTCAACCGCTATTAAATGGAAATGATTTAAAACAATTGGGTTATAAACCTAGTCCCCAATATAAACAAATGCTTGATGATTTATTGACTGCGACTGTAGATGGTATAATTAGGGATAAAGCAGAAGCACAAGAATTTTTAGCCCAGCATTATTATTGTCTGAATCAGGATTTAGAGAATTAAAGGATTTACAGGATGTTTTATTCATTAATCCTGTTCGCGTAGCGTGGCGTTAGTAAATTTCCAGTAGGTTGGGTTGTTCGCGTCAGCGTTACAAAGCAATGGAATGAAACCTAAAATTATTAAATCTTTTGTTGGGTCGCGCTGTCGCTTAACCCAACCTACATGAATACATGATTATTCCATTTTGTTCATTATATTCATTGTTTCGACGCTAACTGTACAAACTCTCATTAATAAATCAATTACCTGTTCTTTATAATCTGCGAAACGATAAGTACTGAATTTTTCGTTAAAAATATGGACGGTATTGGACTCGAACCAACGACCCCATCGATGTCAACGATGTACTCTAACCACCTGAGCTAACCGTCCTTAATGACATAGATTATTAAGTTAGCATATAAAATATAATCTGTCAATACATAAAACCAAAATAATATTCTACATATATCTAGTCAACTGCACCCGATAGCGATCCTTTTTCGTAACGGCAATTTCCCCAACTTCCAACCGCCCTTTCCCGCGAATAGCGATTAAATCCCCTGTTTTAACGTGGGAACTTGCTTGGGTGACTTCCTTCCAATTGACACGCACATCATTAGAGTCAATCAAATCTACCATTTTACTGCGGGACATCCCAAACCCAGCCGAAGCCACCGCATCTAAACGCAAAGAAGCTTCCACAGTCGTCATTTCCTTCTTCTTCGGTTCGCGGATTTTTAACTCATTAATCTCAATCCGTCGGGTTTTCACAGGCACAGAACGCACCTGTTGTAAACTCATCTCTAAAAATTCTACCAATTCAGGCACGACAATCACCTGCGCCCCTCTTTCCCCCAATACAATCACATCTCCCGTTTTTTCCCGCACAATCCCCGTTCCCAGCATTGCACCTAAAAAATCCCGGTGATTTGCTGTATCAAACAAGAAATTACCAGCAATTTCTAAAGCCACTATCGCCACTTGAGACTGATCTAATGGTAAATCAGCACGAGCGATCGCTAACCTTTGTCTTTCTGCCTGTGGATATCCACCCCACGCTACCGAATGCACCTCCGTTAAACGGCTAAATACCCGTTGAATTTCCGCCAACTCCGGCGGAGACAAAAAATCTGTAAATACCACTTCCCATGTCTTTATAGCTTGATCTGCTTGATCAATTACACGGGCAATAGTATCGCGGTTTTCAACACCTTTTAAAAGTTCTTCTCTAGGTAGCATGAATTTTTAGGAGTCAGGAGTCAGGAGTCAGGAGTCAGGAGGAAGAAGGAAGAAAGAAGAAAAAAATTACCCAATTACCAATTACCAATTACCAATTACCAATCACCAATTAATTATTTTCCGCATAACCTTGAATATTTTCTGGTTCAAACTGGCGGAGAATGCGAGTAGCTTGACGAGTTAGAGTTTCCGAACCCTGTACCACAATTAAATACTTACCTGCATCTAAACGATTGCGATAGGGTAAAGCATCACCACCACCCTCAAATAAACCCACCCCACCACCGACAAATACGCTACCCATTGCACCACTACCAGCGCCCAGAATGCCGCCAACTACATGATTACCAATTTCTCCAGCCCAAGCAAAGGTATCTAAACCAGTAATCAAACTAAAGGTAAAACCGGAAAAAAAGCCAAATGGTACTAACCAAATCGCCATGAGCTTTACTTGTTTTTTCGCCTGTTCTTTGGGGTCAATTAAACCAAACTCATCAGCACTTTTGTATCCTCTACCGAGAATAGTGCCATTTATCCCTTCTCTTTCTAAAGCTAAATCAGCGGCTTCAGCCTGGATGCGATCTGATAATACAGCAACAAGATAATTCATCAATTTTAAAATTCAGGATTAATGTGACTTTAGCAAATCCAAAGGCTCACAAAAATTATTCACACCTTGTTTAAGAATATAAATTAAAACGGGTGTAGCCAGACTTTTGGGAAAACTCGGTATTGTCCTCAGATGTACTATCATCCCTTGAATTGACTCATTTAACAAGTCTTCTCGATATTCTTGTTCACAAATTACCGCCCGCCATTTTTTGGCTAAAGCATCTAACCAGTCGGAATTGGTTTGTTCTGGTTCTTGTCCAGCCCGAATGGCCAGTGTCATTACCGCATCTTCTAAATCTCCATCGCAATCCTCTATCAAGTCTAATGCTTCCATTGCTTGCGGATCATCTACCAAATGAGAGCGAAATTTTGCAATCTCTTGTGATGTAACTGTAGTCATGAGTTTTTGACTAAACCAGGATTTAAAACCTATTTTACAGTATTGGGGACTGGGGATTGAGGATTGGTGATTGGTGATTGGTGAAGAATTTCCTCCCCTACCTCCCCTACCTCCCTACCTCCCCTACCTCCCCTAACTCCCCTACCTCCCCTATCCCCCTGCCTCTTACTTAACTCCTGATTCCTGTAACTGGTTCAAACCCCTCGTGGTGACATATCTTTGTAATTCTGTTAAAGCTCGGTTGTAATCCAAAATTGCTCTAACACGATTACCTTCAGAACGAGTAAGATCATTTAATGCGTTAATTACATCGGTTTGAGTGCCTACACCAGCTTGGAATCTTAACCGCGCTAACCGCAAAGACTCTTTAGCTTGTTCTAAAGCCACATTAGAAGTTTGCACATTCTCCAAATTTGATGCTTGGGTAGAATATGCCTGTTCTACTTGGAAGCGGATTTGGTTGCGCTGTTCAGAAAATTGAGTTTCAGCGATCGCAATATTGGTCTTAGATTGGGCGGCTCTGGCTTTTGCTACCCCGCCATCATATAAACTAAAGGTGGCTTGCACTCCCAAAGAATAACCATCACTCATGCTTGTTCCATCATCAAACTGATCTAACAAGTTATATCTGCCTATTAAGCTAACCTGGGGTCCCAACGCTGCTAATGCCTGTTTTCTTTGAGCCTCGCTAATATTGCGCTGTGCTAAGTTCTGTTGGAGTTCAGGACGGTTTTGATAAGCTAAAACAATACTTTGTTCTAGTGGTTGTTGCCATAAACCTGCCAATTTTACAGGATCGGCAGCAGTAATACTCACTGATTGGGGTAAATTCAACAGTGGTGCTAACCTACGGCGGGCAATTTGTTGTTGAGAAAAGGCGCTAGTTAAGTCCTGTTGGGAGTTGGCTAAATTTACCTGCGATCGCAACACATCGAAACGAGTCCCCACACCCGCCCGTTCTAAAGCCACTGCATCCTTCAAACTCGCTTGAGCATTTGTAACCGCTGACTGAGAAATTCTCACATTTTCATCAGCTTGTTGCAAATCATAATATGCCCTAGCCACATTCAGGCGAATTTCCTCAGATTGCCTTTCTACATCCAACTCTTGCACCCGTATCCTTGCTTCTGCCTCTTTAATCGCTGCATTACGTCTACCAGAGGTGTAAAGATCATACCTTATCTGTGCAGTACCAATAAATGTAGTAGTCGAAGGAGCATCACCAACCAAAGGATTAGTCTGTCTAGCTTGATCAAACTGTAGTGTACTACTAGCACTGCGACTATTTGTCACATCACCACTCAAATCCACAGTAGGCATTAAAGCCGCTTGAGCTTCACGCAGAACCGACTTACTCCGTTCCAGTTGCAATACAGACACCTGTAAATCATTATTATTCCGCTTGGCTAGTTCTAGCGCCTGTGACAAACTAATTGACTGAGTTCCTTGAACCTTCACTTCCTCTGCTTGCGTCGGATATAACAGCGGATTAGGACTAGGATTCAACTCATTAGAAACATTAGGAAAATCTACAGGTTGACTAGGTACAGGATTGACATTTTCTTCTGGAGGAGGTGGACTGGTTTCTGTCGTAGTCGGAACAGTTGTTTGTGCTATCAAAGCATTATTTTGAGGTAAGCAGGTGTTAGCAGTAAGTAGCAAAGCTGCCTGACCCTGGGGCTGTAATTGTGGACAATTACTAGACCCTAGCAACTTTGATACCTCAACATCACCATTGATCACTTGCTGATCAGAGTTACTTAAGTTACCTAACTGAGAATTACTCGCAAACAGTAAAGTATTATTTGAATTTGATAAATCAGAAAAACCTACAAATCTACTCTCATATTTGAGAGAATTTTTTTCTCCCTCAGTGCTGAGATAGTTGTCAGCCATGATTATAGGTAGACTGCGGTTGCCAATAGGCTTGATACTACCTTGACTAAAATAACTAGCAGGTAATAATCCTGGGTTACTGTTAACTTTACTTTTAGATAGTAGGCTATTGTCTGGGAATAAATTTCTATTATCAGTAGAAACCAATACACTAGAAGCAGACTTTAGCTGTAACTCATTCACTTTATTAATAACAGTAGCCCAAGCGGGCTGAGTTGTTAATACTGCTACTGTTACACCAGGTAAGAAACAATGGAATAATTGCTGTCCTTTCACCGCATCCCCTCACACAAAAAATATTAATTTAGCGGCAGAATACTTGTCTTCAACACAAAATATAGCACGATCTGGAGATTTAGGCAGGAATATCGCACTATCACTCATGTTAGAGATCAGAACTCGGTTTGTCTTCAAAACGTTTAACAATCCGAGAAAGTTCTGCTTTTTCGTCTATACTAACGCGGGTAGGCGCACCACTAATAATGCGCTCATAATTACGGAATGAATCTTTAATATCAGGGCCATCTGCCGTAATATTGTATTCACGAATGCCTTTATCGTGCCATGAGCCACGCATTTTGAATACGTTAATTGCCCGCGACATTTCTCCCCGAATTTCCACATATTGTAACATCAAAATCGTGTCTGTAATTGTAGAAATGTGGGAATCAGTAATGGAATTAGAACCCAGAAATTGGTCTGTGGTATTGGTAAAAAAACCAGTAATTTCTTCTTGTTTAGCATAACCTGTTACCCCAATTACAAACTGACGAAAAGCGTTATTACTAACACCTCTAGCCATTGCCGAAAGTGAATCAATGGCAATTCGAGCAGGTTTAAAATGGGAGATTTCTGATTTAATAATTTGTAAGTGATCCTCCAAACCAGTTGATTCAGGATAGGTACAAATAATTTTCAGTAACCCTTGATGTTCTAATTCTTCAAAATCTATGCCCCAAGAATGGGCATTTCGGGAAAGTTGGGCGCGAGATTCTTCATAAGCAAATAATATGGCTCGTTCACCATTAATGCAGCCATCTTGAATAAACTTACTAACTAATAAAGTTTTCCCAGTCCCTGTAGCTCCTGTGGCTAAAATAATGGAATCTTTAAAGAAACCACCACCACACATTTCATCCAGAACTTTCACGCCCGAAGACACGCGCACATTGGAAGATCGTTGTGTTAACCGCATTGCTCCTAAGGGGAATATATTAACTCCTTCATTGGTAATTGTGAAGGGATATTCACCTTTCATGTGAGTTGTTCCCCGTAACTTGAGAATTTCAATGGTTCGACGGCGGCGTTCTCCTTCTAAGACGTTACGAGAAATTACTACATTATCAGAAACAAATTCTTCAACTCCAAAAGATGCTACCGGTCCATATTCTTCACCCCGTTCAGTGGTAATGATAGTGGTGACGTGCAATTGTTTCAGCCGTGCTACTAAACGAAAAATTTCTCGCCGGACGACTCCGATAGCTTCATATTGTTGGAATATGGCTGTCATGGAATCAATGGAAACCCTTTTTGCTTTATATTTACGAATGGCATATTGTAAACGTTCAATCAGGGCAGATAAATCAAAATTACCTACTATGTCTTGACCTTCAGGGTCAGGAGATGCGTCGAGAATAAATAATTTACCTTCGTCAATTAAACGTTGTAAATTCCAATCAAAAATATGGGCATTTTTAATAATGTCACTGGGTGATTCTTCAAAGGTGACAAATACTCCTGGTTCGTCGAAGTAGGTGATGCCATTATAAAGGAATTGCAATGATAATAAAGTTTTGCCAGTTCCTGAAGTTCCACTAACTAGAGTAGTTCGACCAACAGGCAAACCGCCATGACTAATATCGTCAAAGCCTTCGATCATTGTGCGAATTTTTTCGACACCAATAGGTATTTTTTTTTGTTCAGGTTGCTCTTTTTTATTCATGGTTTATCTAATATGGATATTCAACCCAGGTTTTTAAAATCAAGAAGGTTTTTAATTATTTTTAATAACTAAATAAATATACCAAATTGCAGGTAAATAAATTCCCAAATTTTCATCAAAAAGTGGCTAACGCCACGACTTTACTCGGAATTATTACTTTTTGCTTTCTAAGTCCTACATTTTGTATTATTCTTTCCCATATTCTTCGTTCAATTCTTCATAAAGCAGATCCAACCCAATTAATACTCTTTCTCTATCTGTTAAATCACCAATAATTTTCCGCACTGGAGGAGGCAGAATTTTTGATAGTGTTGGTGTAGCGAGTATTTTATCTTCTTCGGCTAACTGGGGGTTTTTCAGGACATCAATTACTTTTAAAGCATAAACTCCTTGAAATTCTTCTTCTAAAATATTTTTGAGTGTTTTCAAAGCCCGCATTGAGTTAGGGGTATTTCCTGCTACATATAGCTTGAGAACATAGGTTTTTTTAGCTTCATTCATACAATATCAACTCCTAAAAATATAGAGGTAAAAGTTCAAAAGTCGTAGAATTACATACACATTTAAGTATAATTAAACCATAAATGTAAATAAAAATTCTACTTTGTGGCATTCAACTGATTTTAGCAACAGAACAGCGATAAACTTCACAAAGATGTGCCAAAATATCTATTAAGGTTAAACGATAATCGAGCAGTGTTTCATCACTTCTGCCTTCTATTCGTAATTGCTTGGCAAATTCATCAATGATTTCCATGTGCATTTCTATAATTTGTGGTATGGGAATACTGGTGTAAAATAAAGCATTAATAAATTTATCAAGTTTTTCTTGTAATGTTTTGTCACTGATAAAATAATTTATAACAATTTGACGGTAATCTGCTTTAAGTTCTGCTAACAGTTCTTGTTTTTCAGTAGCAGTCATATCTTGAAAAGTTTGGTTCTTTTTTTGTTTGCTAAAAGCCAAGATATGATGATCTTGAATATCTAATTTTGGCAGAGGGTTTTGTGGCTGAAAATGGGACAAATAGTATATCGGACAAGGTATCGGCTGCCAGTCCCATTGAGTTATTATCCCCTCCAGAAAATTCCAAATTTGCAAAACTAAACTTTTATACTTCTTTGTTCTAAATGTTCTATCGAGAATTTGTTTTATATTTGTTTGTAAAAGCAATATAGGTAATAACATCTACTGTTTATAGATCATGAATTTTTGAGTGGGAGATATATCGGTCTATAATGAATGATACTTACACTAAGTAGGATGACTGACAAATTCTTTGATGACGCATTAAACTCAGGGAGAGTTATGACTGATGGATAGTGGGCGATCGCATATCTAGCGGCAGATAGATTACATTATTTCACTTATTGATAAGATACTTAAACGAACTTAAAGAATTGTCGCATTTTAAATCATTATAATTCCTCAAGGTTCTAAAACGAATCTTTAGAGCCATAATTATTGTTGTAGTTGTCACTAAATAAAAAATGACGACTTTCAATACCAGTAGCAAGTTGCTGAAGATAGTTGCTTGCTGAGGAGATAAACTCACATCTTGCACCCCAAAGGTAAAAATATTGGTAATTGGCGGCGAGACAATGGATGTCTATGACGGAGTGTGACCGGAAGTCATAGCTAAAATGGCTAGTTTGAAGAGGTCTGTCAATTGTAACCAAAATCGCTGATAGCGTGGCGTAGCCATTCTAAATATTCTTGGAGGATATTGCTTCAGGCTTGAAGACCATCTAAACCAAGTGCTGATGGTAATGCCTAAGTTGATCACAAGAAGAAAGACCACTGAGGACTTATTTTAATGCTACAGTACCCACTTGATGAATTTATAGCAACTGTGCCAATGTGCTGGGAAACAAATACTCTGGCAGCAGCGTTGGCTATTTTTGTTAAAGAACAGTGCGATCGCTTGGTAATAGTCAATTCCCAACAACGTCCAATTGGTGTATTGTATTCTGCTCAATTACTACCACAACTCTTAGCAGCGGAAACTGATAACTATCTCTTAAATTTACAACAACCACTCTCACAGGTGGATAAATCTCTCATAGAACCAATACAGATCATACCAGCAGCAGCAAATCTGGAAAAATTCAGTTTGGTTCTCAAGCATCAAGAAACCCAACAACAAAGTAACTTAGATTGGGCGCTAGTTGATTCAGATGGTAAATATTTGGGAATCCTCAATACTTTACGCCTATTAACACTGTTAGCTCAGAAGAAAATTTCCCTTAGCTCAACCAAAGAAGAAGAAAGTCACAAGTATACGACAAGCACCAAAACTTATACAGCCAATAAACACCAACCCAAAATACACAAATCCATAGTCCACTTATTGGCTAAATTACCCTGGCCAATGATGTTACAAACTAGTCAAGGCGAAGTAATTACGCAAAATATCGCTTGGTGGCAACAACTAGGAGTATTAAAAGATCCTGAAGGCATTAGAAAACAGGTAGAGACTATACTTACTCCCAAATATATTTATGCCAATCCTCAAGAAAATCAGAAAACCGATAATTTCACAACGCACAGACAAAGAACCTCACTATCAGCTTTCCCTTTTTTACAAGAATCACCTCTATCTGTAAAAGACGGTTCTAACCACTGCGTTTTAGATACGCAATTGGGTATTTGTACTTGTGTGGTTGAAATTAAAACTGGTCAGGAACGGATTTGGCAGTTTGCAAAAATTCCTTTAGATAGTAACGAGTTAAAAATTTGGGTTTCCGAATCAGAATTACCAGAAAATTCTGAGGAACTATGGTTAATATTAGCCACAGATGTAACTGAACAACAACAACTTTGTAAAGAATTAGCAGCAAAAAATGCTGATTTGATTCAACTCAATCGCTTAAAAGATGAATTTTTAGCTTGCATTAGTCATGAATTAAAAACACCATTAACAGCAGTTTTGGGACTATCTCGCCTTTTGGTAGATCAACAGTTGGGACAACTAAATGAGCGTCAAGCCCGTTATGCTGGATTAATTCATCAAAGTGGCAGACATTTGATGAGTGTGGTCAATGATATTTTAGATTTAACTCGCATGGAAACAGGACAGATGGAACTCACCCTGACTCCAGTCCAAATTCAAGTAGTATGTGAAAGGGCTTTTTCAGACGTTAAAAACATTCATCATCAAACTAACAAAGCTAAACAAGTATCTCCACCAGACAATCAAACTTTATCTAATCACCAATTTAGCCTAGCAATTGAACCAGGTTTAGAAGAAATGGTGGCAGATGAATTACGCTTGCGACAGATGTTAGTCCATTTACTTTCCAATGCCTTTAAATTCACAGAAATATCTGGAGAAATTGGCTTACGGGTAAGCCGTTGGGAAGGTTGGATTGCCTTTACTGTTTGGGATACAGGGATTGGTATTCCTGAACAACAACAACATTTAATCTTTCAAAAATTCCAGCAATTAGAAAATCCTCTCACTCGCCAGTTTGAAGGAACGGGTTTAGGATTAGTATTAACGAGAGCTTTAGCTCGTTTGCATGGTGGAGATGTCAGTTTCTTATCTCGTGAGGGTAAAGGCAGTCAGTTTACCCTACTTTTACCTCCCAGTCCACCAAAATCTAGTTTTAATGAGTTTGAAGATATAGTTTCTAAGATAGAAATAGGCAATGTCATTAATTCTTCCTCTCAAAATCTCAACAGTTCTTCCCAAAGATTGGTTTTAGTAGTGGAAGCAGTAGCTCAATATATTGAGGAATTAACTGAACAACTCAAAGGTTTAGGTTATCGTGTTGTTATTGCTAGATCAGGCACAGAGGCACTAGAAAAGGCTCGCCGCTTACAACCAAAAGCGATATTTTTAAATCCTTTACTGCCTTTACTTTCTGGTTGGGATGTGATGACTTTACTGAAATCTGATGTTTTAACTCGTAATATTCATGTGATTGTCACAGCCACAGCGGCAGAAAAAGACCAAGCATTTACTAAACAAGCTGATGGTTTTTTAAGCTTACCAATTAAGCATCAAGCCTTAGCATCATTGTTAGAAAAAATATCAATATCGAGCGAATTTCAGCATTCAGAACTGGAAAATAATAGTATCAATTCTCAAAATATTCCTTTGCGAATTCTCAGATTAGTACATCCAGAATTAGAGGTAATTAATCTCTATCCTTCTCTGCGAGAACATCGGGTGATTGAAGTAGATGATTTAGATCAAGCAGATTTGTTAGCGCGAGTTTGGCAGTTTGATGTAATTTTACTAGATATGGGAATTTCTACTGCTCGCACTTATCTACAACAATTAACTAAACACCAAAGATTGGCAACTTTGCCATTGGTAACTTGTGATGTTGCGACTACTTTAGCTGCTTCTCAAATACCGGGATTGTCTGTATTTCCTTGTTTAAGTCCTTTGACTCAGGAAAATAATAATCAAAATTATCAACAAAGTGCTTTGTCATCTGTATTACAAATTGCTGCTGGTATTTGTTGCCCAATCAATATTTTAGTGGTAGATATAAGTATGCTGAGTGATTTACCCAAAGGAAAACGCAAACCAATCAAGGATGATCAGTCAGTCAAAAATTGTTTTCTCAATTTTGAAGATGAGCAAACTAATCGCGGATATGAGTGGTTTCAAGCTTTAATTCAATACTTACAAACTGCTGGTTTTAGAGCTTCTATTGCCAGTTGTTGGTCGGAGGTTGTGCAACAAGTTAGTAATGAAAGTGTTGATTTACTGTTAATTTGCTGGCATGAAACGGCAATTAATAAGGAAGTGCAAAAAGCTATAGAATCGTTGGGGAATTTACAATTAAATTTGCCACCAATTTTGGTACTTGACCAAAAATTAAATGAACCTAATTATGGAAATATGGCAAAATCTCGAAAACAAAGATATACATCTTCTGTGGAAACTGCGGTTCGAGGAATTGCTACCCAAATCTTACCTCGTTCTATTTCAATGGAAGAGTTATTAATTCAGATCAATCAATCTTTAACAAATTAGACTATGATTTATTTGATTCATTTGATTAAGATGATTGTAACAATGACAATAATCAATCAAAACTATGATTTGTTTGATTTATTTGATTGTGATGATGACAATAATCAATCAAAATAATAGATGATCACATAAATCACATCAATCAAGAAAATCATAGTTTAAGACAAGTTATCTGATTTGGATGTTTTCAAAGGAACGCGAATCAGATGATAAGCACCTTTGATGGCTAGACTTTTGTAATTATCGGGTGGTAAGTCCATTTCTTGAAGTTTTCCCTGTTCAACTAAGAGTAATAATGATGGTGGTTTAGTTGGTTGGGATGCTTGCTTTTGAATATATTCAAGAGCCTGTTGAGCAAATTTGATGTAATTAACATTTTTGTGCGTGTAGAAAGTCACGGTAGGCTTTTTGAAACCAACCATAATTAATTCTTCATTGGGTTGTTTTGATTCAACAATGAGGGCGGATAATTCTCTGAGAGGAAGTTGACGCTGTTGATCCATGATGGAAACAGCAGGCATTAAAACGATCGCAATAAAGGCAATAAATCCTAATAAGTTAATCGTAATTATCTGTCGGTAACGGTGATTTAAGATGAAGATGGCGGTGGTAATTGTAGATAAGAACCAAATTATGCCTCCAAATTTGAGAATGCCTGATTTCTCCATTTGTAGATATAATTCAGGAGCAGCGGGATCAGGTCCAGCAATTCGGGTAAGATTAAAGAGAGCGATCGCTAAAATAGTCAAAAATCCTACGTTTATCCAAGCACTGATGCGTAAAAATTTGGGAGGCGTTGGGGTAATAGTAGGTGAACTGGGGAAAAGATCACTCCAAAATAATGCCACAAGCATTGCCGCTGCTGGCATTAAGGGCAATACATAGCTGGGCAGTTTGGTGACGGAAATTGTGAAAAATCCAAAGACACCCAGAAACCATATACAAGTAAATAAACCTAGTTGTTGAGATCGTTCTTGGTTTAACCAGTGCGATCGCTGCAAAAGATTCACTCTCACTAGAGCCGCAGGGATGTACACTGAATAAGGTGCAAACCCCAATAAAACGACTAAAAAGTAAAAATACCAAGGGGCTGAATGACCATTCACTACTTCGGTAAAACGGTCTATATTGTGATAGATAAAAAAGGCATTAATAAAATTCCAGCCGTTGCGCCAAGTTACTAAAACATACCAGGGAAGTGAGATAACTAAAACGATCCCCATTCCCAAAATCGGCCGCATTTCCCGCCACAGTTCCCAGAATTTCCCGACATATACGCCAAACGCAATCATAATCAGTCCTGGTAAAACAATACCTACCGGACCCTTCGTTAATATTGCCCCAGCAATTAACATATAACAAGCTAAATACCATTTATTCGGCAGTCGCCAATTAGCAATTACTATAGGAGCTTGATTTTGAGCATATCCCAGGAAGAAACATAACAAGCTTGAACCTATGCAGCCGTTAAGTAACATATCGGAAACACCAGTTCTTCCCCAAACAATCATTTCTGCGTTAAGTGCCATTAAGGCTGCGGCTATGGCGGCTGTAAAGTAACGTCTGGGCAAATTAGTAACTTGTTCCAATTCGTCTTTTTGAGCAAAACACCACTGCACAGTATAAAACGCCAAAGCAATTACACCCATTGCTGCCAATGCTGAAGGGATACGGACAGCCCATTCATTTACTCCCATAATAGAGTAGGCGATCGCCTGACACCAATAAATCAAAGCGGGTTTATCAAAACGAGTTTCACCATTAAAAAACGGCGTAATCCAATCACCAGTTACCAGCATTTGCCGGGAAGCTTCAGCAAACAGCGGCTCAGTTTCATCAATTAAGCCCACATTTCCCAAATTCCAGCCAAAAGCTATCCAACCAATCACCAACAACCACAGGGACGAAACAGCCACAAATAGGACTGGACGCTGTTCTAAATTATTCAACCACTTATCAACCACTTGCCGAGGAACACCCAATTTCATACTCATGAATTCATACTCAAAGACACGGAAATCCTGTCCTTACCAATACACAACAGTTTACAATTCAAAATACCTCTTTCGAGGAGCTTCCCTATCAAAATTCAAACAACTCCTTCTTTCTTCATCCTGACTCCTGACTCCTGACTCCTGACTCCTGACTCCTGACTCCTGACTCCTGACTCCTCCCCCATCACCTATTTTCTAACACCAACTGCCATTCTTGAGTTTGAGGATTCCATTGTGGAGAAGAAGTTTCTCCCACAACATAGGGTCCCCAATAGCGCCGAGAACCATCTTGAGCAAAAGCCACTAAAATATCACCTTTCTCTAGCTTTAAATTACCTTGAGGCAAGGATAAAACTAACCCATTCTCATTTCCTTCTTGGGGAGCAAAATCCCAATGAGCCGGAATACCAGATTTATTTTTATTGGCAGTGGCACTTTTTTGAGATGATTGTCTGGCTAATAATGCTAGACGTACAGGTTGAGTAGTTTTGTTGCTCATACGAAGTGATCCAGTAGTCTTGGTTTTACTATCTGAATCAAACCGATAGGCTACAACCGTAGATTGATTTTTTTGTGAACTTGATTCTACTGATTCACTTGGTGTACTATCTAAATTGATTGCATCAGTGCTATTAACCGTGTTTGTCACCATAGGTGAATTTTTTTCTGGATTTGTAGACTCAAAGGATACTCTCATGTCTAAGCATCCAGTTATGATCCCCATGAATCCTAATACAGAAAAACCTATAATGAAGTTACGATACCGAAGAGCCAAGTTTTTCATAATGATATAGATTTAGAAATAAGATTTTTTGTCAGCTAAACCCAAATAATTGGTGATTGGTTATTGTTTTCTGTCCCTATTCCCTGTTTCTTTCTTCATGCAAAATACTCGTCTAAACAACCTATTAGAAACAATTTATAGAAGCTTGAGTGAATGGTTTCTGAATCCTTGGCGACGGTTATCATTACTACTAATTAGTTTTTTGTTTGGTTTTTTTTTGGGATCGGCAGTATCAACAACCACTGGACAGAAGGCAGAATTAGACATTGTGGTAGCTGCATTTTTAGTGCTATTCACGGAAATTACCAGTAGGATATTTTACAGTCGCAGTTTTTTTGCTCGGCAAGCATTTTGGGTGGAAACACTCAACTATCTCAAGGTTGGTTTTATTTACAGTCTATTTCTAGAAGCGTTTAAGCTGGGTTCGTGATGTTATGAGCAGTGAATGGCTAAGTAAAATTTTGACAACGGACACATCTTGGCAAGTATTAGCACAAGCCGCAGCATTGGCAGATCCTTTGCAAGCTAAGGTGTTTAATATTACTTCTGATAATGTGGCTGAAGTTATGCAAAATAGAGGGGATTTACTGAAGTTAGTTTTCCCTGATTTTAGTCAATTTTGTCAAACTAGCCTAAAAACTGATCCTCAAGGAATGCTGGAGGTATTGTGGGATGTATGGCTACCTTTGGGAATAAAAATTGCAGCACAGCGTCGAGAGTCAGGTAAACCTTTTATTCAGGGAATTTTAGGCGCACAAGGCACGGGTAAAACCACAATGTCCAGGGTACTGGGTTTGATTCTCCAGCAGTTGGGATACAGGACCTTAAGCTTGTCTTTGGATGACTTATATAAAACTTATAGCGATCGCTTGGCTTTAATGCAGCAAGATCCCCGTTTAGTTTGGCGAGGTCCGCCCGGAACCCACGATATTCACCTAGCTTTCAGTGTACTCGATCAGATTGCTCAAAGCAAGAGTCCTGTGATAGTTCCTAGATTTGATAAATCTGCTCATGGCGGTGCAGGCGATCGCACTACTTCTGAGATTATCACAAATCCCATAGATATTGTTCTGTTTGAAGGTTGGTTTGTGGGCATAAAACCAATTCCTCCCCAAGCATTATTGACTCCTCCGCCACCTATTCTTACAGACGCAGATAGACAATTTGCCTCTGATATGAATCATCAACTGAAAAGTTATTTACCACTTTGGGAAAAATTAGATAGTTTGATAGTTCTTTATCCCACAGATTACCGTTATTCTTTAGCATGGCGCAAGCAAGCAGAAAGACAAATGATTACTGCTGGTAAATCAGGAATGTCTGACGCACAAATAGAAGAATTTGTGAATTATTTTTGGCGTTCTTTACATCCTGAATTATTCATTAATCCTTTAGTCAAATCATCAGAAGTTGACTTAGTAATTGAAATTAATGCTGATCACAGTTTTGGAAAAATCAGAAAAACTATCTGAGGTTATTAAATTCATCCTCTGTAATTTCTAATTGTTTAAGAATTTCCTGAAATAGCCAACCGCCGATTTCAGCATTTCCAATCATTAGGCAAGGATTTACCAGCCTCTAAATATTCTTCCGATAGCATTTCAAAAACATGGTTTAACTCTGAACGAGCTTCTTCATGGGTTTTTCCCCAAGCATGACATCCTTTAATTGCTGGAACGTAAGCAACAAATGTGCCATTATCATCGGGGCGTAAAATAATTGTATAGTCAACTAGTTTTTTGTTTATCATATTATTTCCTTGTTAAATACTTGTGATTAAAAAGCGATTTTCCTGACTCGTGGGCGGGGAAACCCCGCCCCTACGGATAAATTACTTTCCTGTCTGTAGTGTTTCTACTAAATCATAAAAAGGTTGCCAATTATCCTCTTCAGTGATTCGTTCCCAAACGGACTCAATTACAGGTCTTAATAAAGCTGTTTTCGGATTGGATGCAGTTAGAGTTTTACCAATTTTATCCATTTGCTCAAGATCGAAATGATTGAGAATTTTATGATAAAGAAAACACCAATTATCAAAAGTTGCTGATGTTCCTAATGGGGGAATAATTTCTGAACCATCCATCACCAAAGCTGGATCATCTCGCCATTTAATAGAAAAGGTAGCAGCTATATCAGCAAAGAACTGATGATAACCAACTTGACTATCACGTAAAAAGGTAATAGTTAACCGCAAAAATTCATCAGCTTCCTTTAACTGTAAATTTTCAAAACCCAATTTTCTCAACATCAAAGCCCGATATTCAGCTTGGTAATATTCAGCAAACTTAGATAAAGCAATATCCAAATCACCTTGATCAATTATCGCCTTTAAAGGTTCTTGCAATAGTTCTAAATTCAACTTACAAATCCCTGGTTGCTGACTGTAACAATAACGTTTATAATAATCAAAATATGCCGCTGTAAATTGGAGATCGTAAGTAGGAATAAACGCATAAGGTCCATAGTCAAAACTTTCTCCAGTAATAGACATATTATCAGTATTCAAAACTGCATGACAAAAACCCGCAGCCATCCATTGGGCTACTAATTCAGCAACACGCTGCACTAATTCAGCATAAAATAAAGCATACTTATCATTTTCAGCCTGTAAATGGGGATAATACTGTTCAATAACATGATCTAACAGCTTTTGAGTTAAATCAGGTCTTTTGAAATAGTTTAATCGTTCAAAAGTACCAAAACGAATATGAGATTTACTCATGCGAATCATGACAGAAGAACGAGTTGGCGAAGGTTCATCACCTCGCCACAGTCCTAAACCCGTTTCAATCATGCTCAGACAGCGAGAAGTACGAACTCCTAAACGATGAAGTGCTTCAGCGGCGAGAACTTCCCGCACTCCACCTTTAAGGGTTAACATTCCGTCACCACCACGCGAGTAGGGGGTTCTTCCCGAACCTTTTGTGCCAAAATCGTATAATTCCCCATCAATACCCCGCACTTGTCCATAGAGAAAGCCTCTACCGTCACCTAATTGGGAGTTATATTGTCCAAATTGATAACCGTGATAACGTAGCGCTAACAGGGGTTCTCGTCCCTCAAATTTACCAAAAGCGTTAATAAAATCTTCGTCTTTAACTACTTGGGGATCAACTCCTAAGCGTGGTAGCAGTGCATCATTGCGCCAACGCAACATAAGTTGGGGAAATTCCTCGGCGACAACTTGATCATAGTAATCATCACCTAGAGATTCTAAGGCTGATTCATAGTTGAGGGTAAGTAAAGGATTAGTAGCATGAGTGTGATTGGGAGTTTCATCCAAAGCCATAAAAATTACGCTTAATTGATATTTCTTTAATAATAGACAAAAAAGCTTACCATCTTTCTATTTAATAGCCTGATAGTTTTTTCTTACTCAGAGGCGCTTCAGTCGCAAAGAGAAGCTTATGAAAATTATTCAGAACTTACGCAACTAACACATTGGTAGAGTGAGTCAGACTGCATAAATCATGCAAATAAGCAGATTTTTGATATCTCGCACACCCTGTAACAGATTTTTAGTGTGACATTTGCGTAAGTTCTATTATTTATATTCGTCAAATGCTTTCAAAACATTCTTTAAGGATTACAATATTCACATAAACTAGGATCAGCAAATTCTTGATTGTTAGGAAATAATTGTTGTTGGCTAAAGTTGCATTTTTGACATTGAAAAATTACTGCTTTAATTAATGAAGTTGGCTGATGACAAAGTTCACAGGGTAGTCCAGGTATTTTTTGATTGATAATAAAACCAGGCGTATGACATTGGGGACATAAACTATTAATTTTATTAATTAAGTCTTGAGTAGCCAGAGCAATATTTTTCATTCTGGTAGGATTATACATTGCTCTCATGTCTGTTTCTATATTAAATTTACCGTTTGTGCTTTTTATGGCAATTTCTACTGAATTGATCAGGTTTTCTTTGCTGTTAATACCTTTAATAAATTCTGTTTTTCCTAGTGATACATTATCAAATGAAATGATTAAACTATGTTCAGGAAAACCAATTTTTTGAGCAAATTCTTCAGCTTCTTCTAAGCAGGAGATAGTTTGATGATTAAAATTAGTTTCCATAGAAAATATTTCACCAATAATTTCTAAATTATTTTCTTGATCCAGAAAAATAATGATTTCTCTGTTAGCATAAATATAGGGAATTAGAGGATGAGGTGTAAAACTTCCTTCACTAGCAATTACTATTTTTTCCTCATACATTTCCAAGGCTTTTTGAGCTTTTAACCTCGCAGTAATAACCTGTGTGTCTGGACGTTGAATTTCCCTAGTAAAAGTTCCAAAAACATCAGTATTTAAGCCTTCAGGAACTATCACATTAATTCCCAAATGTTCTTTTAATAAAGGAGAAATTACTTTTTCTTTATTGTGCATTGTCGCCAAAATAGCCACGCGATTATTATATATTGACATAATTCTCTCCCTTATTATCTATTAGCTCCCCGACTTCTCTAAGAAGTTGGGGATCTGAGTTATTGAGTTATTATAAATTTGGTCGCCAGTGAGGATTTGTTAAACTTGTGAAAATATGATCTTCCCATTTACCATTAATCATTAAATAATCTCTAGCATATCCTTCAACGACAAAACCAGCCCTTTTAAGAACATTACCACTACGGCGATTATGTGGCATATAATTAGCCATAATGCGGTGCAGATTTAATTCTTGAAAAACATACTCTGTGGAAATAGATAAAGCTTCTGTCATGTAACCATAACCTTGGGCTGATTCCGCCAAACTATATCCTAAATGACAAAATTGAGCAGCACTATAAACAAAGTTGCTAAAATTAGCAGTTCCCAGAACTTTTATCGGTTGGTGTTTTCGATAAATAAATAGTTTTAATGAATATTTGTTAACAAATTCCCAAAAACTTGTTTCTACTTGATACTCCCAATATTCATCGGTGAAAAAGTTTTCATCCCATTTAGGATAAAATGGTGTGAGATATTCTTTGTTTTCCGTAAAATATTTGAGTATGTGAGGAATATCCTCCATCACTGCCATTCTTAATATTAGGCGATCGCTTGTCAGAATTGGTGGCTCTGATGTCATATCCTCAAATTTCAATATTTTGTATCAGCTATACTAATTAAAAATTAAACCACAAGACTGTAAAAAGGATAATAACAGTGGGAATACGCTACGATTGGCAACCAGCAGAAATATTGACAATATATAATACACCATTTCTAGAGCTAATTTATCAAGCCGCAACAGTGCATCGTCAATATCACAAACCTGAACAAATACAAGTTTGTAAGCTTATCTCTATTAAAACTGGTGCTTGTCCAGAAGATTGCGGTTATTGCGCTCAATCTTCTCGCTACAAAACCGAGGTAAAACCCGAAGCACTGTTAGAAAAAGAAACGGTGATAAATATTGCCAAAACAGCTAAAGAAAGCGGTGTAAGTCGCGTTTGTATGGGTGCTGCTTGGCGAGAAGTTCGGGACAATTCCCAATTTGAGGAAGTCCTGGATATGGTTAAGGACGTAACTGGGATGGGTTTAGAGGTATGCTGTACCTTGGGAATGTTGACAGAAAATCAAGCCAAGCGGTTAGAGGATGCAGGATTATATGCTTATAACCATAATCTTGACACCTCAGAGGAATACTACAGCACTGTAATTACAACTCGAACTTATAGCGATCGCCTGAATACAATTGCCAATGTTCGCCAAACTAATGTTACCGTATGTTCGGGCGGTATTCTCGGTTTAGGGGAAAATGTGAGCGATCGGGTGGGAATGTTACATACTCTCTCAAATTTACAACCTCACCCCGAATCTGTACCCATCAATATTCTTTCCCAAGTTCCCGGTACACCTTTGGAAAATCAACCAGATGTCCCCATTTGGGATGTAGTGCGGATGATTGCAACTGCTAGAATTATTATGCCTAAATCTGACGTGCGTTTGAGTGCAGGTAGGGCGAGACTTTCCCAAGTAGAACAGGCTTTATGCTTCATGGCTGGTGCAAATTCCATCTTCTCCAGCGATGATAATAAAATGTTGACGGTGACTACTCCTTGTCCCGATTATGACGCAGATAAAGAAATGTTGAACTTGCTAGGTTTAGAAATGCGTCCACCGTTTCAAAAGCAGGAAAAAACACCTAATCTAGCGATGATATAACAATTGAAAATTACCTCTCCCTGACTGGGAGAGGACTCGAATATGCTAGAATTTAGGATGAATTTTAAGCAGGTGATGAAGATGACACAATCCACACCCCAAAGAGTTGTCCGTCGTGGTCGAGTATTTCCCGAAATTCAGTGGACTGATGAACAAAAAGCTCAAGATAGAGCTAGAAGAAAGGCATTTTCTGATCGTTGTTGGGTAATTTTTGAGCGTTTAAAACCAGAAATATTAGATAAATATTATGGTTGGTATATTGCTATTGAACCTGATAGTGGTGATTATTTTCTTGATCAAGATAAGGAAGTAGCCAGTAAAATGGCCAGAGAAAAGTATCCTCATGTTATTCATCATATTTATGGCATTAATGAAACGGGAGTTAGTGGCAGAATATGATTGAGGGAAGATTTGGAGAAAATGGACAAGTTTATTTTGAAATTGATTTAATTGGGTCTGTAATGTATCATTGAATATTAGGATTAAACCACCTTCTGTAAAGAATACTCGCTTAAAGTTCTTAACCAAAATTTTAAATAACTTCGTAAACGAAAAGACTATGTATATACGAAAAGTTGAAATTAAAAATTTGTGGGGAAATAATTATTCATGGACACTCAATCAAGACGTGAATGTTTTGATCGGTAAAAACGGTTCAGGGAAATCAACAATATTCAAAATGCTTAACGCAGCAGTTCAGCCAATTGAAGACAGTCAACTTAATTTTAGATTATTTGATCCTATTGATGAAATGATTATTGCTTTAGAAGAGGATATTGTCATCAGAGTTGATAGTGAAAACAGAAGTATCACTGGTAACAAAGAAGGCATAAACTATACATTAAATACATCATTTATTAATACTTTTGATGTGATTGAAAAAAGTATAGACCCAACTCTCACATTACTTGATTACCAATTAGATAAGCTAAAACTAGAATTTGTGACTTATCAAAGGGATTTATCAAATAAAGTTGAAGCAGCCTTAAAAGAAGATGACGGAGAAACTAGATTAAATCAATTAGCTAAAATTGAAGCTATATATGAACCGAAAAAAAAATTTATTGAAATAATAAATAAACTATTTTTTCATACAGATAAAAAATTTGATGAAAAGGAATTTCATTTTATTAAGAAAGCTATCCAAACTCCAATATTACCCCAAGATTTGTCATCTGGGGAAAAACAAATACTGATTATTTTATTACAAACATTATTACAAGATAAACAACCTTATATATTATTAATGGACGAACCAGAAATATCATTACACATTGACTGGCAAAGAAGTTTGATAGAACACATCAGACAAATAAATCCAAATTGTCAAATTATTATTACAACCCATTCACCTACTATTTTTTATCAAGGCTGGATTGAAAAAACAACAAGAATTGAAGAAATTAAATCTGCTGTTGATAATTCAACAGAAATTACGACAATTATAGAAAAAAATACACAATCACAAGGTCGTGTAGAAAAAATAAAAAATGATTTTAGAAGTTTTTCTGGTAGTAGATTTGCTAAAATTTATCAATTTAATCGCCGCGTAAAAGCATATACTTCATTTACAAAAGATGAATGTCTGGAATTATTGAATTTTCTCCAAGAAAATCAGATTGATCCTGATGTAATCACTTTTACTACTCTTATTTCTAAACTGAATAATTATCCTGATGCAAAATGTATTTTTGATTTAATAGAAGCAGAAACTTATACTAAAGCATCTCACGTCAAGCCTAATGATATAACACTTAACACTTTGATAAAAAAAGTTAATACAGTGGAAGAAGGTCTGGAACTTATTCAAAATGTAAGTAATCACGAAAAATTGCAATTATATCCTGATATAATTACTTTCAGCACTTTACTAGGTAAAGCTAAAAACACAGATGAAATTAATTTACTAGAAGAAATGCGAGAATATTATAAAATAAAACCAAATTATAGATACTTAAATAAATTAAAATTTAAAAAGTAATATGATGAGAGATCAAGATTATCAAATGTTTGCTGACCGAATGGTAGAAGATGCCTTTATGAAAGATTGCGATCTTTCTGTATTAGTTGAAGATGTTTATGATCAAAGATTTTGGGAATGTATTATTGAAAATGTCAAACCAGATTTAAAAGATAAAGTTGATTTCCCAAATCCTACTCCAGAGGGAACTCGCGGAAAAAGTATTTTGAAAAAGTTTAAAAATTGCGTCAGTAAGAAAATTATTATTTGCGTTGACAGTGATTGCGAATACTTGTATGATCATAACGTCTGGTATATTGATAAATATATTTACCACACAGTTGTTTATAGTAAAGAAAATTTCCAATGTCATCATTTATCATTACATCAAATACCAAAGGATTTGACCAATGAACGGTATGATTTCAAGAGTTTGTTGGAAAAGATTTCTCTGATGATTTCTCCAATATTTTATTTTTGGTTCTATTTTAAAGAAAATAACTTCAAAGATTTTGATAATCTTATAAGCAATGAAAAATTTGCAACTATTTTAAGTTTTAAAGGTACTCAATTTGAGACTCTTGGAGATGAGAACCTTTTATATCAGAGTATTGAGGATAGAGTGAAAGCTGAATTGCAAAATCTTAAAATTTTAATGGGTGAAGGTTGGTATGACGCAACTTTTGAAAATGATATTCCTGAAATAAGAGAACGATTAAAAGAAAAATCTTCCATACAGGAAGAAAGAATTTTAGACTTTTATTATGGACATAGTGTATTAGAAGAATTTGTTCAACCTTTTATGATAAAAATTATTGAAATATTGAAGAATAGAAAAATAGAGGAAGTAAAGCAGACTCTAAGTGCAGCACCAGAAAAAGTTATTAATGAAACAATTAGTCGGATTGAAAATATTGCAAGAAAAGATATTGACACTAAATTAAGTGACAGTTTTAAATATCTTATTGATCGTAATATTGATCAGAATATGGAAAAAATTAAAGAAAAATTAGCTAAAGAACTGAATTAGTTTTGTTTTAGTTTTGTTACTGTTATAGAATGAAGACAGACACGATATTTTACACATTACTACAAAATCTCCCCAGTGTATTATTTGAACTGCTAGAACAGCCCCCCACACTAGTGGTCTGTCAAGCAAAAAATTGTGAATTTGAGAGAGAATAGGGGGGCTATT
>NZ_VIKX01000221.1 GCF_009711935.1 Dolichospermum sp. UHCC 0259
GTAAAGGATTCACAGAATTAACACACTAGTCCATACCCAATTTATTTAGTTTCTAATACTCTCGAATATCCAGATGATCGTGTATCATCTATACTCATTAATCCTGATATTGATTACAGTTCTAACCTCATCAAAGCACTAAACCAAATTCCACAAGAATGGGTTATTTTTTGGGTTGAGGATCGTCCTCCTGCGATTCCTGTAGATACTGCTCGATTAGTAAAGCTAATTCAGTTAGCTCAATCAAAAAATGCGGGGTACTTGAAGCTGATTCCTTGTAATCCTCCAGCTTTGGTAAATGAAGCAGAAGAAATAGGAGAACTTCCTAAAGGCTCTCGTTACCGCATTTCTATGACAGTTGCTTTATGGAAGAAAGAAACTTTGCTGAAAATTTTGAAAGCTGGTGAAACAGCATGGGATATTGAGAAACGTGGAGGTCTGCAACGGGCTAATGAAATAAATGATAGGTTCTATGCTTTACCTATTGGGTCTTTCTCTAATCCTCCTCTATTAGATATACATCTGATTTCTAAAAGACAACTGATGTGGAGAGGAACCAAACTTTTAAAGAATGAAAATATATTTCATTATTTAGAAGATCGCCCTAAAGCATCCTCCTGGAAAAATATTTACTTTGAGTGCTATGATTTGATTTGGAATTTATACTATCGCATGATTTGGTTTTACAAAAAAATAAAATCCCGTGAATAATTTACCCGCCGTTTCTCTTGCCATTCCCACCTACAACGAATCAGCTAATATAAGTAGGTGAACAAAATAAAAATGAGGGGTATTGCGTTTTATAAAATGGCTGAAACTCAATCAGAATATCGCATTGAGACAACTTTACATACCGTTACATACCTTTAAATTTTCCTGTTGACCTACTTAGAACGAGTAATCAAAGGTTTCTTAGCAACAGAATATCAGAATTTAATTGAAGTCATAATCGCTGATGGTGGGAGTAATGACAACACTCAAGAGATAGTAAAAAGATTATCTACACAAGATTCCCGAATTAAACTCATACATAACCCTTTAAAGGTTCAATCTGCTGGACTAAATCTCATGTTACAGGAATGCACGGGTGATATTTTCCTTAGAGCCGATGCTCACTCAGATTACGCACCTGAATATATTGAAAAGTGCGTCGAAGCATTATTGTTATCTCAATCTCTGAATGTTGGTGGAGCGCAACGTTTTGCGGCTAACACACTTTTTCAAGCGGGAATAGCTCTAAGTTCCAAGAGTATTTTAGGCAGTGGAGGAGCAAAATATAGAGACCCAAATTATAACGGTTATGCAGAAACTGTTTATTTAGGATGTTTTTGGAAAAAGGCTTTGACAGAAGTATCAGGTTATTCAACAGAAGCAACTGCTAATGAAGATGCGGAACTCAACCAAAAACTACTTAAAAAAGACCAAAATGCAATCTACATCAGTTCCAAAATCCGTGTTTGGTACTATCCCCGAAAAACATTCAAGTCTCTCTATATTCAATATTTTAAATACGGTCGAGGTCGTTATTTAACCAGCATCAAACACTCTATTAAGTCCCAAATAAGAGGCATAGTACCATTTTTGGTAATATCATCAATAACTTTATTGTTGTTAATTGATTTACTGTTTCCTCGACTGGGGCTACCTATGGTAATATTAGTTATCTTAGGGCTGTTATTACCATTTTTAGAAAGTCTGCGAGTCACATTAAAATCAAGAACTAGTTTCGAGTCAGAAATTTGGCGAGGTGATAAAGGTAAAATACCATCCTTTTTAAGTCGCTGGTTTTTCTGTGGAATAGTCTTATTAACAATGCCAATTGCTCATTCTTTAGGTTATGCTTATCAGCTAATAAAACATAAAATTCTTGGGTTAAATGGCTGGTAATAATTGTAAATTCCAAAATGGAGATTAACTATGCAAGCCACATTCAGCATGAGTAAATATACTCAAAATATTTTTCCCATCAGGTTATTTTGTCATTGCGTTAGCGCCGCGTGGCGTTAGCCATATGGAACGAAGTGAAATGAAGCAATCACAACCCTTGCGATTGCTTCCCTTCGCTCGCAATGACTGTAAATATTTTTGTCCAATTACTTAGTGTATACTGCAAACGGTTCATAGTTTAACCAAATATGAAACCCCTCTGGTAAACCTCTCCAGTATTAAATGTTATTCCTTTTCCCTCTCCTAAGAGGCTACGGTGTACACAGAAGTTATCGAATCACCATTATTCCTCAAATTACCCCACCCTAACCCTCCCCGATGCCAAGGGGCTACGGTGTACACACAAGTGGTATCTGCAAGGGTTTCAGGCGTTATAGACCCCTAAAATTGTCATTACGAGCGCAAGTAATCACATAATCCCGTGGTTTTTGCGATTCCTACGGAGCGCTTCGTTATTCCTCCTCTGTGGGAGACGCTACGGGAAGGCAATGAAAGACTTCCAGAGCTATTCTTAGGTCGCGCTATCTCTATTCCTTCGGAACGCTACCGCGAACGAGACGCTACCGCGAACGCTACCGCACAGCCTAAAATTAGATAACGAAACCAAGTCATAGGGGGAATTTTAAGACTTGTGTGTACACCGTAGCCAAAGCATCGGGGGGATTAAGGGGGGTAATTTAACTTGTGTGTACACGATAGCTCCAACACGGAGAGGGGTTGGGGTGAGGTTCATCGAATTCACGTTAACCAATTACCCATTACCTAACGTAAAAAACTACTTACTAACCACAGCAAGATAAAAGTCAACAATGTAGAAAACTGATTCGCCGTCATATTGATCACTGGCAATGGTAATATCAAGCCAGCAATCAGACCACCAGCAATTAAACCAGCAATTAAACTCACTAGCGTCAATAAAACTGCTCTACCAAACTTTCCTTCCTTGCGATTGAGGAAGTAAATACCAACACCCACCCCAACTACCAAGGATAGTTGCAACACCTGACCGCCACTACCCGGATACAACAGACTCGTTGCACCTAAACCTAGATACAAAGCACCTGGTAGCAAGACATCAGTTAACGTGGGCTGATCCAGACTTCGCTGTAGCCATGCAGGAGACTGCTGACCAAGAGATTGACTTGTTTGAGGAGACGATGAAACTCGCATTTCTGGAAAACGGATGCGCTCAGGCACTTTAATCTTACCTTCTTGGCGCATCCGCAGGCGTTCCATTAAAATCGCATCATAAGCGGCTTCAATAACTTCTCGGACATTGCCATCACCACCATGTTGTTCTAACAGGCGATTCCGAACATCCTGGATTTCATCGAAGCTTGCGTCTTCCGATACCCCAAGTTTTTCGTAGGGACTTTGATCACTCATGGGAGGTTATTACTTTAGCCTTAATCAGCGGCACTTTTTATTTTACAGAAAAACAACTTTAGATTTTATAGAAATAAAGACAACAACTAGATCAGTAACTATCTGAATTATATGTCTTAGGCAATTTTATCTACCCATTAGAATAATAGCATGAGTCAGGTCAACCGCACATAAATTCAACAAGACTGAATTACTCATAACTTTTGCTATACCAGCATATTTACCTCTTCCCTATCCATAATAAAAATCACATTTTATGCAAATAATCAGGATCATCATTGCTCTTGCCTGTAAATTTTGAATTACTACCAAAGTAGAACCTGCGGTTGTACGCAATCATGTTGGTTAATCCTATGCACTTTTATAAAAACTAATCCCTATGGCTCTTGCTAAGATTCTTGTAGTTGACGACGATCCTGCGGTTCGGAATTTAATCCAACGCTTTTTGCTCAAACAAAATTATCAAGTTGAATCCGCCGAAGACGGGAAGACTGGGATGAGTATGTTTGAACAATTTAATCCCGATTTAGTAATTTTAGATGTTAATCTGCCCGATGTGATTGGTTTTAACCTTTGTCAAGAAATGCAGAGTCGTAGTGGCGTATTTGTACTACTTCTAACCAGTAGAACCGACGAAGGTGATAAAATTCGCGGTTTTGCTAAAGGTGCTGATGACTATCTGACTAAGCCATTTGGTTTGGGAGAGTTAGAGGTAAGAGTAGCAGCTATTTTAAGGCGACAGCGAGTTGTAACTAATGCCGAACAGCAACGCTTGATTTTTGACAAATTAACAATTGATTTTATACGACGGGAAGTAATGCTTAATAGCGAACCTGTTCCCTTAACTGCTCTGGAATTTGACTTATTATATTTTCTCGCTAGTCACCCAGCTAGAGTTTGGCGACGTTCCGAACTTATTCAAGAAGTTTGGGACTATGAATATGTTGGGGATCAGCGGGTTGTGGATGTTCATATCGGTCAAATTCGGAAGAAAATTGAAATAGATCCGACTCAATCAACATTAATTCATACTATTCGTGGTGTAGGTTACAAATTTGAATGCGCTACTTCTGCCTAAAATTTGACTACCACCTGTAAACCCCCGCCAATCCCACGCATTGAAGGTGTGGGATTAAATTTATTTAATCCAGTGTTTCTATGGATTATTGATGAAATAAAGTTTCTAAGTAAACACGAGCGGCTCGGCGATCGCTCTCACCATTTTGCAACAAAAATAACGATAAAGCCGCTGTTAAGACCCGGTTTTGATCCCAATCAGGATGGGTTTCTAGGTAGTTGTTCATGGATTCCTGTAATGTTTCGGGAATTTCGGTAAAGATAGGGACTGTGGTGTTCATAAAATTTTCCTGTAGATCAATCAAGAGAAGTTATTTGTGTTCAGTTTTACTGAGGGCTGTTTCATACCCTGTGAAGGACGGAGGGGGGAAATTAAAATAAACCAGAACACAAAATTCAGATGCCGAATGAAATCAAACTTAAGACTCATCATTTTGCGCTCACCAGGGGGGGATTTGTCAATGCTGCGAAATGTTAACAATTAGCAGTCAAAAATAAATCTCGACGAAATAATAAGGCTTACAACTATATTTTTGTTACATAACTTTATAAAAACTCAGTTATCCAGCCTGTTAGTAGGGAAAAATTCACAATCCCCAATAAGTCAGCAATGACTGATTAACTCGTAGAACATCTGTGGAAAAGTCTAAAATTACCTGTGGAAATCCTGTGGAATTAGTGAGGAAAACAATAGTTAATAATAAGAATTACCATAATGTCATGTTCTCCTGACATATCAAGCAATTAAGAGGGGGCAGGGGGGCAATGAGCAGTTAGTAACAAAAGTTACTCGTTAAAAGTGGGCTAAATGCACGTTAAGATAAATGGAAGTATGGAAATAATGACACTGTTCCCTGTCACCTGTTCCCTGTTCCCTATTCCCTATTCCCTTTTTTGTAAATTCTGAATTTTTGCCTGAGAAATTGGAATGTTAGACCAAATATTTGATTACTTAAATTTTCATTTCAGTGTTGAAGCTTTTATAGTCCTCTCAATATTAGTATTTTTAGAGGCGGTACTATCGGCTGATAATGCGATCGCTCTCGCTGCGATCGCCCAAGGACTAGAAGACAAAAAACTAGAACGTCAAGCCCTTAACATTGGGTTAGTCTTCGCTTATGTTCTCCGCATTACCCTACTGTTAACAGCTACCTGGGTACAGAAATTTTGGCAATTTGAACTATTGGGTGCGGCTTATCTGTTATGGCTAGTATTTCAACACTTCAGTTCCCAAGAAGATGAAGACAATCACCATCACGGGCCACGTTTTAAATCTCTGTGGCAAGCTATACCCGTAATTGCTTTTACAGATTTAGCTTTTTCCTTGGATAGTGTAACAACAGCGATCGCCGTTTCTCAAGAAACATGGTTGGTCATCACCGGTACAACCATTGGGATTATCACCCTGCGATTTATGGCTGGATTATTTATCCGCTGGTTAGATGAATATACAAACTTAGAAGACGCAGGTTACATCACTGTAGCCTTTGTCGGTTTACGTCTCTTATTAAAAGTCATCAACGATGATTTAGTCCCACCAGAATGGCTCGTAGTGACCGCCATCGGCATCATCTTAGCCTGGGGCTTCTCTAAACGCACCGTTGTGGAATTAATTCCAGAAGAAAAGGAAAAAGCTGAAGTATCGAAGTAATTGGGGGAGGGAGCAGAGGAGCAGGGGAGCAGGGGAGCAGGGGAGCAGAGGAGCAGGGGAGCAGAGGAGCAGAGGAGTAGAGGAG
>NZ_VIKX01000222.1 GCF_009711935.1 Dolichospermum sp. UHCC 0259
TTAGCCAGTAGATTGCAAGCATGAGTTAATTCCTCGGCACTATGACGATATACTAAAAAGACTGGCGCACAATGTAAGGCTTTTGTACCTTCATACAACCGCCGTTGTGCTTCAAAGGATTCTTATTGTTTGATTTCTGCACCAATGTCACGTCCCTGCCCTTTAGTAATTGCTACGGTACGGGCGACTTTAGACTGCTTTGCTTGACGGGCTAAATTGTCTTATTTAGAACAGTATGATATTAATAGTAGAATATGATGTCACGCTTGAGGAATAGTATATGGAACCATTGACTGCTGGTGCGATCGCTATTGGTACTATAGTTGCCACTAAAGTTTTAGAAAAAACAACCGAAAAGGGAACAGAAATTTTATTGGATAAAGCTGGTAAGTTCTTAGTTACCGTGAAAAAACACTCTCCCAATACTGTAGTTGCTATTGAAAAAGCACCACAACAACCACTCGATTATGGTAAAGCTTTACTAGAAGTAGAATCTGCGGCTAAGGCTGATCCTGAAGTGGCTCAAGCTGCACAAGAATTGGCAACAGCCGCAGAAACTAATCCGCCATCAAACTTGGCTGAAATTCTCAAGGAGATAAAAGCATCTCTGGAAAAATCTCAACAATCATTCCCTTCAAATTTTATCCAAAACATCGAAAAAGCTATTAATGCAGCTCAAAATCCAGGGCTATTTCATTCTAAAAGAGAGGATAAAATGGTAGAGATATCTAGGCATCT